>JAGBXG010000440.1 GCA_017629415.1 Pseudomonadota bacterium
GCCCGGCCCGGGGGTATAAAAGAATAGTAAACAAACAATATAACAGATAAGGCCCCATAACAGAGGCCTTTTGTAGTAAGATGCGTGCATTTAAATTTTGGTGCGCCCTTGCTGAGAACTTGCTGAGACCTTCTTGAGACCTTCTCGGATTAGTCCCGTGATATCCTTCGTCAGCAAATGTGGGGCAACGTGTCAGGCATCCTCGATACCCTTGATTCACGTTTCAAATCTAAACACAATTTGAAACGTCCCCCCCAAGACACATATTCGTCTCCAACGTGCTCATTCTCATCACTGAAGTTTGTGCCTGTCAAGCAGTGCAAACTTTCATCCTCCAAAACGGGTCTACCCAAGACACATATTCGTCTCCAACGTGCTCATTCTCATCACTGAAGTTTGTGCCTGTCAAGAAGCGTTATGTGTTCCAGCACAGGTATTATGCGTTGAAGGAAGCACCTTTTTGATTGGGGGAGGTACGCGGCGAACAAAAATAAATGACGTTAAAGTGTGCATAAAATACATAAAGTCATGAAAATCGTGTATGGGATTTTACGCACATGTAGGTTTGATGTGCGTATTTTTTAAGCTTTTGGATACACGATGTGTATTTTTGAATGATTTGCAATAGATAGCACTATAGTGTGAATTGCATACAAAATTGGAGAGAATCTATGAATTTTAGAAGACTGACTCTATTGATTGCCGGTTCGATGCTTATGTTGAATGCATCGGCATGTAAGAAGGAAGAAGCTGCTGCCCCTGTTGAAGCTGCTGCCCCTGTTGAAGATGCTGCCCCTGTTGAAGCTGCTGCCGATGGTGTCGTGAAAGCTGAAGTTGCCCTGGAGCAGCTGGATTGCAATAATTTCAATCATGCGGCCCTGCGTTTGAATCTGCCGTTATTTTGTGTTTATGAAGCCAAAGCCAACAAGACCGTTCGTCCTGAAGTGTTGATGACATTGAATTTTCATCCGGCATCGGACAGTTTGAAATGGAAAAATGGGGATATTAATGATGATGTGAATATTGATGATATTGATGATATTGACAAGGCGATGAGACATTTAACTAAGCTCCACAGAATAGAATTTAAGAATAGTGATGTTAAATGGAAATTGATTGAATCCGATTACCCTCTGCCTAATTATAAGATAAGTGTTGATAAAGACATTGCCCATGAACTCAGTTTAATAACAAAAAAAACATGTGAACGATTCGCTGACGAGAAGTTATTGGATGGTACTGGTATACAGGTTTTTGAATGTGGACGACTATATGATATGGATGAAGCAATTGTAATATACATTGGCCTTGTTGCCAAAGATGATAAAATTGCGAGGATATATCGAGTGGGTTCTGAATTTGATACTATGGGGGAGTACTTGGAATGTAGAAGATTAGGGGATGACAGATATCTTGATGTTGAGTTTGTAGATTCGATACAGAGTTCGTGGTTAGACACAACTGCTTATACCATCAGAATTAAGAGTAGTTGTGAACAAGTTCATTATCACGGGTGTGATAGTCCCTGCGGTTGTGACGTTGTGAATACCTATGAAACACTACATTCATATGTTTTTGCTGGAAACAAATTCAGGCCGGTTGCTGATTGGCGTGAGATCGTTTTACATGAACATGAAGACTGGATGGTTGGAGATTATTTATACAATAAAGATGAGGAAGAATGCGAGGAACTTATGAAGGAGGAATATAAAAAATGTCGTTATAAACTTGATGAAGATGGAGATCCAGTGGATGAGGAAGAATGCAAGGAAGAGGAATATAAAAAATGTCGTTATAAGCTTGATGAAGATGGAAATCCAATGATGGATCCGGAGGTTGATTGTCCTTATAGATCTTTATGGAGGAAGGAGTGTTATAAAGCTATTCTCGTTGGCAAGGATTTAAGTATTTCGGAGGTCGTTTGTAAATAGATGGAATGAACAAATCCCGCTGTCGGCATCAACGCCGATGTGTGCTTTCACAAATGATATGGATTGCCCTTTTTAGTATGTTTAGCTTCAGGATCACGTTGCTTTTGCCTATTTTTAATTTTAATAGAACATGGAGCTTCAATAATTGTGGCATCTATAATTGTACCTCGCGATATGCGTATACCAATGCCAATCATGTGCCCGTTCAATCCATCAAAAAATTGCTCGCAAAGTGAATGACGTTCGAGGATCAGTACCCGGCTCATTCACAAAAACGTCAAATCATTTGCGGATTCCAAGGGGCTGAGCCCCTTGGCGGGGGGGTGGAGCGGAGCCCCAAAAGAACTTTGCGTACACCGTGGGAGGAGTCCCACGGCGTACGCAAAGTCACAAAAGACTTACGAAGTGGTATGTCGCGGGGACGAAAATGGGGGAGCGAGTCCCCATTTTTCCAAAAACGAGTGTTATCAGTACCCGGCTCATTCACAAAAACGTCAAATCCATTGCAGGTTCCAAGGGGCTCAGCCCCTTGGCGGGGGGGGAGCGGAGCCCCAAAAGAACTTTGCTTACACCGTGGGAGGAGCCCGGCGAACAAAAATAAATGACGTTAAAGTGTGTATAAAATACACAAAGTCATAAAAATCGTGTATGGGATTTTGCGCACATGTAGGTTTGATGTGCGTGTTTTTTTAAGCTTTTGGACACACGATGTGTGTTTTGAATGATTTGCAATAGATAGCACGATAGTGTGAATTGCATACAAAACTGGAGAGAATCCATGAATTTTAGAAGACTGACTCTGTTGATTGCCGGTTCGATGCTTATGTTGAATGCATCGGCATGTAAGAAGGAAGAAGCTGTGAAAGCCGAAGATAAAGCTGCCGCCCCTGTTGAAGCTGCTGCCGATGGTGCCGTGAAAGCTGAAGTTGCTCTGGATCAGTTGGATCGCAATGATTTCAATCATGCAGCACTGCGTTTGAATCTGCCGTTGTTTTGGGTTTATGAAGCCAAAGCCAACAAGACCGTTCGTCCGGAAGTGTTGACGACACTGAATTTCTATCCGACATCTGACAGTTTGAAATGGAAAGATGCTGATGGCAAATTTACGCAAGAATTTTATGATGCGTACCAAAAAATGGTCGATGTGATGAAAGACCCGAGTTTTGGTGCCGAATTGGATGATAAAGAAAAGGCGCGTCGTGCCAAGGTCGCAGAGGAACTGGATCAGGCTGCAATTACGGTGGTTGAATCTGATTTTACCAAGAGTGATGATGCCGAAAAGAAATTTATTGCAGCAATGTTAAAAGTAGGCAAATCCATTGATGCGATTTATTCGCGTCAAGTGGGGCTTGATGTTGCGATGGCCAAGATTGCCAAAGACGATATTCTCTCGCAGAGCATGGCACGCCGCAACTGGGGTGTTGATCCTGAAAGTCCCAAAATGAAGGATGACAAAGCCTGCCGTGCCATTGCTGGTGATGAAAAAATTCCTGTGGGTGTGTATCCTGTTGCGCTTCAGAGTGATGCAGATTTCTGCAATAAATTGGCTGCACGTCCGGATGCGGAAACACTTTTGACGCCATTTACCGTTGTCACGGGGGAAGGTGATGAACTCAAAGCCGTGCCATATACCGAACATTTTAAGGCCGAAATGACGGCTGTCAGCGATGCTTTGAAAGAAGCAGCTGCCGCACTTGAAGGCAATGAAAAAGAAGCAGCACTGGTCAAATATCTTAAGGCCGCTGCTGATTCATTCCTGAGCAATGATTGGGAACCTGCCAATGAAGCTTGGGCAGCCATGAATTCGACCAATTCGTCTTGGTATGTTCGCGTGGCTCCCGATGAAACTTATTGGGAACCCTGCTCGCGGAAGGCCGGTTTCCATCTGACCTTTGCACGCATCAATCCTGATGCCTTGGCATGGCAGGAAAAATTGACACCGCTTCAGCAGGATATGGAAGAAAAACTGGCTGCGATTGCTGGCGCACCTTACAAAGCGCGTAAAGTAAGCTTCCATTTGCCCGATTTTATCGATATCGTGACGAACAGCGGCGATGATCGCGATGCATTTGGTGCGACCATTGGTCAGTCGCTTCCAAACTGGGGTCCCGTTGCCAACGAAGGGCGTGGCCGTACCGTTGTAATGAGCAATTTGTATACAGATCCCGACAGCTTGCGCGATCGCAAGACTTTGGCTTCTTCCATGTTTACAGAAAAAGACCTGAGCTTGTTGGAAGATGCTCAAGGTCCCGGTTTGCTGGGAACGATCATTCACGAAGCTGCCCATAACCTCGGGCCTGCCCACGAATATCAAGTCGATGGTAAAATTGATGATGCCATCTTTGGCGGTGCCCATGCCACATTGGCCGAAGAATTCAAAGCACAGACCTGTGCGCTTTGGTTCTTGCCGTACTTGGTGGAAAAAGGCGTGATTTCGCAAGATTTGGCCAACAAGAGTTATGCCGATTCCGTGCATTGGGCATTTGGACATATTTCGCGCGGTATGACGACTGGTGAAGGCCGTATTCAGCCTTATTCACAGCTGGCTGCCATTCAGCTGGGCATGATGCTTGAAGACGGTGCTGTCACATTTGAACCTGAAACCATGGCTGCCAATGGCAAAGACAAAGGTGCTTTCGTCATTCATATGGAAAAAATGCCTGCCAGCGTCGAACGTATCATGAGTTCTATTGCCCAGATTAAAGCCAAAGGCGATAAAGACGGATTGCTTAAACTTCAGAAACAACATGTTGAAGGTACAGCCATTCCGTTTGATTTGATTAAAGAACGCATGCTTCGTTTGCCCAAGACAAGTTTTGTTTATAGTGTGAAGCTTTAGTTTGAGTCTGCATAAAGGCGCAAAAGTTTGCGGCGTGACGCTTAAATTGTATTTTCGTTTATTTAGCGCCTTGAAAATGGAATTTTACACAAAAAAGCCCCTGGAAAGGGGCTTATTTTTGTAGAATATGCCTTTGTGGCTTGACAAAAACCTTGTTTCACTTATACAAGCTCAATTTGGCTTTTCATGCGCCTTGAACGCACATGTCGTTTAGCATGCGCAAACAGAATTGAGACACATATTGATAATAGGAAATACGCCATGAAATCGCGTTTAATGACGATAATACTGACTTTAATGACGGCTTTAATGTTGCCGCTTTCGGCGATGGCTCAGGATGCCCATACCCCGGTAGTGACATCATTAGATGATGAGGAAACGTCAGTATCTGATGAAGCTTCTGCTGAAGATGCCACAGAAACTGATGAAACTGTCAATGCCGAAGTCGCTGAAACTGCGGATGCTGATGCTGCAGATAAAAAAGACGACAAAGCCAAAGAGGAAGACGACAAAGGCTGGAGCGTTTATGCAGCCGTTTCCTTTGATATCGGATTGGGCGCATTCGTTTCGCATGAGTATGCCCGTAAAATTCGTTCGCGTTTTGCATTTGAATTTGGCGGTTCTTATACAATTCCTGTCATTGATGTCGATGTCTATGCCAAAACAGGTTTCAGCCAGTGGATGAGTAAAGCCGGTGGTACCAATGGCCAATACGAATTCCGCTGGGCAGATTCTGCCATCGGATTTTCGCGCAATATTTGGGAATATAAGAGCGGTGTCTTTGGCATCAGTTTTGATGCCGATCTCGGATTCATGGTCCCGACATCAACGGCTTCTATCAATATGAAGCAGTACACTTCAATCATTCCGTCGGTGGCGATGACGATTCAGTTGGATAAATTTAAGTTTGCATATGCCATTGCTTATTCTCATAACTTCCATAAGTATACGAGCATTGCACTGAATCCGAATGAAGTTGATGTCCTCTCGCGTTCGACAGGTACTGAATTGCTGGGTACGACGGCTGTTGCTGTGGGCGGCATTTTGACCGAAATCGAACTCGTGAATCAGTTTGTTTTGGGATATCAATTCTTAGACTGCTTTGGCTTGAACGTTGGTTTGGGCATTGTCGATGCTTGGTCTTATGATAACGGCACCAACACAAGCGGTGATGAATTTACCAATCCCAATGCACATATTGGCCGCGGACATACGCAGATGAGTCAGGGTATTGTGGCTTTGAATTATGTTCCTGTGAAATATGTGGCGTTGTCATTGTCGATGGTCAGCACACAGCCTTGGAAAACTGCTGACAACAAGACGTATCGTTTCCCGTGGTTTGATACGGTCAGTCCTTCGAACAACTATACAAAATTTATGCTGAGTGCGACATTTACCTACTAGAGGTCGTATAAAAACTTTAAAAAAGCTCGCTTAAGCGAGCTTTTTTTTTTGGATTAAGACAAAGTCATGACATAAAGCGGTGCGTATGGAGCTTTAAGGCGACATAGCACCGCTGCCGGGCGTATGAAATAGCCCGGCAAATACAAAAATCATGAAATCATAGAATGTTGAACTGAAATATTCAGACGATTTTGGAGGTGTGAGATGCGTTTTATTGGAAATATTTTGTGGTTTATTTTGCTCGGTTTGTGGACTGGACTGACATGGTGGCTGATCGGATTGCTGTGGTGCATCACCCTCATTGGCATTCCGGTGGGAATTCAGTGTTTTAAATTGTCGAAACTTGTTTTCTGGCCTTTTGGAAAAGACATTCATTTCGGCAATAAAACGAGTTCGCTGCTGCTCAATGTCTTGTGGATCATTTTTGGCGGCATCGAACTCGCGATCAGTTATTTGTCAGCCGGTGTCATTCTTTGTTGCACCATTGTCGGCATTCCGTTTGGTCTTCAGTGCTTTAAATTGATGAAGCTGGCTTTGCTGCCGTTCGGGGCGGAAATTGTCCAAAAATCCTAAGCTCATGCCGCTTAGTGATGACTGATTTGGGCAAGACTGCGGATAATTTCCCGGGCGATATCGAGTTTGTCAGCGACCTCTAAACATCTGACCGATTCTCGCTTGACAAGCATGACACCGTTGGTATCGCCGGCAAAACCGCAACCTCTGGCGTTGAGATCGTTGGCCACAATCATATCCACGGCTTTATTTTTGAGTTTGAGCTGGGCGCGTTCGAGCAGGTTTTCGGTTTCCATGCAAAATCCGCATAAGATTTGCCCTGGCTGCCGATTTTCGCCCAACGTTTTGAGAATATCTTGGGTGTGTTTGAGAGGGATGTTAAGCGGTGCATCTGTTTTATGCATTTTGGACGCAACAGACGATTCAGGCGTAAAATCGGCGACGGCGGCGGACATGATGACGATATCGGCGGTTTTGGCGGCATCCATGACAGCAGCATACATTTGTTCAGCAGTTTGAACCGGGATCATCTGGGCCCCATGTACGGGCTTGAGATTTGTCGGACCCGTGACGAGTGTGACTTCAGCACCGGCCATGAGTGCGGCTTTGGCACAGGCATAGCCCATTTTTCCTGTGGATGGATTGGAAATGAAGCGGACGGCATCAATGGGTTCGCGCGTGGGACCTGCCGTAATAAGCACTTTTTTA
>JAGBXG010000441.1 GCA_017629415.1 Pseudomonadota bacterium
GCAATCAGTACCCGTCCAACCCACGAAAAACGTCCAAAATTGCGGGATTCTAAAGGGGCTCAGCCCCTTTAGTGGGGTCCGGGGCAAAGCCCCGGCGGGGTTTGGGGCGGAGCCCCAATGGAATTCGGGGCAAAGCCCCACAAAAACTTTGCGCACATCTAACGGATGGTACCGCCAAGTTTTTCGTTCAACGCGTTCACGATAACGGCGTGAGCTTTGTTGACTTCATCATCGGATAAAGGACGGCCATTTTCGGCGTCATGTGCTTGCGGATGACGATAACGGAATGACAAGCTGATGCTCTGGAGGCCGGCTTCAATCTGTTTGCCGCGATAAACGTCAAACAGCTGCCAGGACTCGAGTTCTGCCGGACGGACAGATTCCACGATGGCGGCAATATCTTTGAACGTGACCGATGTGGACACGAGCATGGACTGATCGCGCGTAGAGAAGTGGAATCTGGCAAGCGGTTTCATGCGCAACAAGCCGGGATTGTGTTTCAAAATCGGCTCGATATCGAGTTCTGCATAGAACACGGGACTATCGATTTTGTAATTGCGAAGAACAATCGGGTGAAGTTCACCGAATGAGCCCAAAACCGTGCCATCGGCACAGACAATGTTGGCCTGAATGCCGTCATGCAGCCACGGACGCAGATCGTTGCCTTGTTCAATAGTGAAATCGATTTCAAGCGCATGCAATGCAGCCTCAAGGCAGCCTTTCAAATCATAGATGTCATACGCGCGAGCTGCGGTGTACCAGGGTTTGGCGGCTTCACCCCAGAACAGAATGGCTAGGCGTTGGGTTTCGTCCAAGCAAACGATACCGTTATCTTTGGTCACGGATTCAAAAATTTCGCCGATTTCAAAGAGTGTGCAGCATTTCTGCTGATTGGACATATTTTTATTCAAAGCATTGAGCATGCTGGGCAGCAAACATGTACGCATAGTGCTGTGTTCAACGCTCATGGGGTTGGCGAGCTTCATGGGCACTTCATCGGGCACATTAATGCGTGCCGGATCGGCGGGATCCATGAAGGTATAGTGCATGCATTCGTCCAATCCCATATCGATCAACGACTCACGGAGGGCGTGCAAACGCGCGCGTTCTTTGCGATCCCAAATGGGGGCACTGACAGGATACGGCGTGGGGTTGATATTTTCTGTACGCAGGGTATGCGGACATTTCATCGCGACATCGGGCAGGTTAGCCGGGAAATTATCAAAGCCATAGCCACGGCAGACTTCTTCGATGATATCGATTTCGCGTGTAATATCGCTGCGCCATGTGGGCACTTTGACGCGGATGGCATCGCTGTTCCAATTGTCGGTCACAAAACCGATGGGCTTAAGGAGGCGTTCCAAAGCAGCACCGTCAAAGTCAACGCCGAGGATTTCTTTCACGCGAGCCGGACGTAAGGTCAGTTCAACAGCCTTGTTTTCGGCAATGTATTTGTCATCGATGGCCACGATTTGAATCGGGGTTTTCTGTGACATGGCCAACAGCTTGACGGCACGGCGTGCGGCCAGCAGGACACCATTGGCATCGACAAAGCGTTCAAAGCGATGCGAGCTTTCCGAGTGCAAACCCAAACGTTTGCTCGTCTTGCGTACACAAGTGGGATGGAAAGATGCAATTTCAAAGATGAGCGATGTGGTCGATTCGCTGACTTCGGTATCGGCACCGCCCATGACACCGGCGACGGCCACGGGATTTGTACCATCTGTGATCACGACATCGTTTTCGCAAAGATCGTAGGTTTCGTGATTGATGGCCAAAATCTTTTCACCGGCTTTGGCACGGCGGACAGCAATACGTTTTTCGGCCAATTTATCGGCATCAAACGCATGCATCGGGTGACCGAGTTCAAAGCAAATCCAGTTGGTGACATCGACGACATTGTTAATGCTGCGTGCGCCGCCGGCTTCAACGGCACGACGGAGCCAGGCCGGGCTGGGTCCCACCACGACGTTTTCGATCTGAATGCCCATATAACGCGGGCAATCGTTGCTATCTTCGATGCTGACAAAGTCGGCTTTAGGCACGTTGCTCAAATCTTCGGCATCGATGGTTTTCATCGTTGTACCGAGGGCTGCCGCCAATTCACGGGCAACGCCATAATGGCTCAGGCAATCGCCGCGATCCGGGGTCAGACCGATTTCAAAGATATCGGCATGATAATTGGCAACACCGGCAGGAACATCAAGTTTCAAAGCTTCGATCAAAGATGAGCCGGGCACGGCATCATCCGACAGGCGAAGCAATGTTTCATTGTCGCTGCCGAGGCCTAATTCGACTTCGCTACAAAGCATACCGAAGGATTCTTCGCCGCGAAGTTTTGATTTTTTAATTTTGAAATCGCCGATTTGGGCACCGATAGGCGCAAACGGCACAAGCCAGCCTTCCTGAATGCCGGGGGCACCGCAAACGACGCGCACGAGTTCGGCTTCACCCACGTCGGCATCGACGAGATGGAGGTGATCCGAATTGGGATGATCGACAATACGCACCATGCGTGCCACTTTGATATCGCGAATGCAGGTGGGATCAAGTGTCATGCCTTCGACTTCGAGCCCGCGAGCTGTCAACTTGCGAGCAGCTTCTTCTGCACTCAAATCACCTGTTTCCACGAGGTTCTGCAACCATTTCCATGAAATAAGCATAGGATTTTTCCTTATATATTGAAGTGTAGAAGTGAATTAACGGGCGAACTGTCTGAGGAATCTCAGGTCGCTTTCGAAGAACAGACGAATATCGGAAATACCGTGCAACAGCATGGCTACGCGTTCCACGCCAACGCCGAAAGCCCATCCGCTCCAGATATCGGGATCGATATGACCGGCTTTGAGGACGTTCGGATCGATCATACCGGCGCCCAAAATCTCGATCCACCCGGTTTGTTTGCACAGACGGCAACCTTTCTGTCCGCAGAAGATACAAGCGATATCGACTTCAACGCTAGGTTCTGTGAACGGGAAGAAGCTGGGACGCAGACGGATTTTCGTTGATTTTCCGAACAATGACTGTGCGAACAGTTCGAGAATGCCGCGCAGATGGGTCAGATTGAGTCCTTTTTCGATATGCAGACCTTCGATCTGATGGAACACAGGGCTATGGGTCACGTCATCGTCACGGCGATAAACGGTACCGGGGGCGATGATACGAATAGGCGGTTCATAGCAAAGCATGGTACGTACTTGTACCGGGCTGGTATGTGTGCGCAGCAGCGACCCATTTTCGAGCATCAACGTATCCTGCATATCTCGCGCGGGGTGATCAGCGGGGAAATTGAGGGCTTCAAAGTTAAAATAATCCCATTCCGACTGAGGACCACGGGCAATCTCGAAGCCCATAGAAAGGAAAATATCTTCGATATCGCGTTGAGTTTTCTGGAGGGGATGTTCTGCGCCTTTAGGTTGAATGCGACCGGGCAAGGTCAAATCGAGGCGACGGTTTTTGAGGTCGGCCAGGAGGCCTGCTTCTTCAATATTCTTTTCGGATTCGGCCAATTTAGCTTCCAGTGCCTGAAGAACTTCGTTGACCATGGCACCGAATTTGGGACGTTCTTCGGGTGCCAAAGATTTCATGTTCTGGCGGAATGCGGCGACAGAACCTTTTTTACCGAGATATTTTTTCTGGACGGCCACGAGTTCATCTTTGTTTGTGGCGGCCGCGATGGCGTCAAGGCCTTCTGCCTTAAGCGCCTGAAGTTGTGAAAGGATATCGGACATGATGTGAGCCAGGTCAGTACGCCGGGGGAACGGCGTTTTTATGGTATTTGGGGGGCATCCGCCTGAAACGGCGTCCCGACAGTAAATAACAGGGGTGGCGCATCCAAACGCCGGGCGTCAGAAACAAATCTGAGTCATGCGGGTTCCGGGGCGTTGCGGGGTGTCCCCGCATGGGGGGGTAGGTGCGTATTTGCGCGGCTATGCCGGCCCTTTGGGGGGGCCGTCATACGCCTTGCGTTGCGCGGGCTTTGTCGGCATATTGGCATCCATACGCCGCGCAAAAAGCGCCGAAGGGGGCTCTGCCCCCTGCCCATGATGAATCCGAAGGTTCAGACATTTCTGAGGCATGATTTGAGGTTAAATCGTGCGTGTAGTTTAAAAAATCAAAAAAAAAGCGCCATCAAGCGATAAGCCTGCTGGCGCTTTTTAATAATTTCACCGCAGGGGTGGGAGAACTTAAATCCCTGCAAGTTTGACGATCGCTTCGAATCCCTTGGGATCGTGAATGGCGATATCGGAAAGGACTTTACGGTCGATTTCGATGCCGTTCTTCTTAAGACCAGCCATCAATGTGCTGTAGTTTTTGCCGAGGGCGCGGACAGCTGCGCTAATGCGAGCGATCCAGAGAGCGCGGAACGTACGTTTCTTATTACGACGATCGCGATAGGCATAAACAAGACCGTTGATGACTTGTTGTTTAGCCTGACGGAAACGTTTACGGCCGCCGCGGAAACCCTTAGCGAGTTTCATCCAGCGATTGTGACGCTGACGACGTTTTGTACCTGTTTTTGCTCTAGCCATTTGAAAGCCTCAATTTGGACATTGTGCGGAGGAGCCTCACGAAGTGCTCTCTTAATATTCCCGACATTGTTAATAATATCTGTGATACGGAGGAAATGAATTCGCTTGACGACCCGATCTCAGAAACACAATTCAATCGCTTATGCGTAAGGCATGCAGCGTTTGAGTTCTTTCACCACGGTTGCATCGGCAACAGCGGCTTTACGGAGACGACGTTTCTGCTTTATCGTTTTCTTGGTGAGGATGTGGCTGTGATAGGCGTGATGACGCACGATTTTGCCTGTACCCGTCACTTTGAAACGCTTGGCGGAACTACGCTTTGTCTTCATTTTAGGCATGGTAATTCTCCCTATGTGTGACCATGATTGACAAAAAGATGATATGAAAAAACCCCAAATTGCTTGGGGTTTCTCAAATCATCACTCTAAATAGGCCCAAGCAGATTTGAACTGCTGACCCCTACCGTGTCAAGGTAGTGCTCTCCCACTGAGCTATGAGCCTGTATCTGGTTGGCCCTAGCAGATTTGAACTGCTGACCCCTACCGTGTCAAGGTAGTGCTCTCCCACTGAGCTAAGAGCCAATATCTTTGGCATTTCTCAATGCCGCTGACGGGGGCGGCTTATAGGCTCATAACTCCATCTCGTCAATATATTTTTTCATTTTTTTATTTTATGCCGCATGTACAGCGTGAAACCAATTGAATGACAGCGATCCATTCTTCGACAAAAGATTCGAGTGCGGCTTGGCCGCCGTCATGCCAGGCAGCGTATAAGGGTTGTGCAATGGCCACGAGATCTGCCCCCAAGGCACAACATTTAACAATATCGACGGCATTGCGAATGCCGCCCGAGGCAATGAGCGTACGATTTGGCCCCAAAGCTTTGCGACAATCCCGAATCGATTCGACCAGAGCATAACCTAGCTGATTCAATGCCTGGAGATTGGCTTCAGAAATCTTTTTTTGGCGTCTCAAAGCTTCGACCATCACCCATGAGGTTCCCCCAAGACTGGCGGTTTCAATGCCGGCAATGGGCAGAGAAGCCAAACGTTGAGCGCATGTTCCGCCTATGCCTGAACCCACCTCTTTGATCAAAATCGGCAGGGGAAATGCCGTGACAAATCGTTCCAAAGTCGCCAAGGGACAGCAAACATGGTGATCGCCTTCCTCCTGAACCCATTCCTGCAGGCCGTTGAGATGAATCATCAAACCGGATGCCCCAAGTTTTTCGCAGCATTGGGCAATTTCTGTGACTGTATAAGTCTGATGAACGATTTCAGAGATGCCGATATTGGCGAACAAGGCATCAACATGGCCCGTGCCATAAGTCGGCACAAGTGCGGGATTTTTTAGGGCTGCGCGCATGGAGCCCAGGCACATGGCCAGACCCTGTTGTGCCGCTAAAGAACGAAGCGCCGTATTAAATGCCGCAGCCGCTTGTATGCCGCCTGTCAAAGCTCCAAACATGAGGGGAAACTGCACGTCGATGCCGGCTATTTTTCGGCGCATATGGAGTTCGGCTTCTGATTTTTCAAACAAAGCATCATAAGGAAGCCGAATATCATCCAAACCGGAGCCTTGTCCCTGCGTTCGCGGATCAAGGCTCATATCTAAATGTGCCTGTTTACGTCTCTCGGGCATATCAGTTCACGTCAACGGGGCAAGCGGCAATGGCCGTGGGAACGGACGCATTGTCATCTTCGATGCACTCATGAATCGTGCCGTAATCGGAGGTTTCCGTAGCATCTGCGGGCAGCACATCGACTTCAAAAGCGATATTTTGCGGCAATTTAATGTCTGTGATGGTTTCGCCGGTAACGATGTTGGTACCTGTGAAATCCCATTTCAGAGATACGGTTTTAGAACCGCTCACGGGCACAGCTTCGGTCAACACAGCTTCGCCCAGACGAATCGTGTCTTTATTTTCGCCATATTCGGGAATCGTAAAGACGACGACCATATTTCTGCCCATGTCTACGGCGCCGTCATTACGCACGGTGGCGGTCAATGTCACATGGGTTGGGCAATCGGTATAATTGACCGTCAAATCGCCGGCTCTGAAGTTCGGGGCATTGAAGACGCCGCCGGGCTGAACATTCTGGCGATAGTTATTCAGCTTGGAATGCAGCCAGTTGGCCTGCTCGCGCTGCGGCACGGTCCCATCTTCGTTGATATTGGAAACATGGTACGAATGCTGATTCCAAATTCGGCGTGTGCGTACCCAGTTGTTCAGCGTATCGCGGTAAGCGGTCAAACCGTGGTTATGCACCATGACGATTTCGGTTTTACCATCATTATCGACATCGACGACGATGGGATATTCGATGACTGTGCCTGAACTGTTCGAAACACTCCAAAGGACTTCGGCATCAGGATATCCGTCGCCGTCTTCATCTATACCTTTACCGGGGCCGGAATAAACGCGGAGTTTGACTTCATCGCGGTAAACGACTTCTGAAACGCCGTCGCCGTCAAAGTCAAAGACGGTGCTGCCAGTGCGTTCACTGGAAGCATCCTGGGTTTTGGATGCCCAAAGGATGGAGCCGTCATTGCCTTTAAAAACAGTGTAATGGGTGCGGCCGGCCACTGCGATATCACGCTGACCATCACCATTAAAGTCTGCCACCGTCGGATTGCCGCCGCCGGCAGCCCCCGGGAACTTGGCTGTCCATTTCATACGCTGGGACCATGTCGTTTTGCCGCTGCCATCAGTCGTTTTATAGACTTTCCATACATTCACATGCCCCGCACCGACTCGAACGATTTCGGGCACGAGTTCACCAGGATAACTGGGATCGTTATCATCGGGCAGCATATCGGCCACAGCCGTATAATAACGACTGCAAGTGGCACCGCTGCACCCGGTGGTGCCGTTCACAATACGTTCACATCTGTTGTTGTAAATATCCTGGCTGATAATCTCCATATTGCCGTCCTGATCGAGATCAGCAACAGCAAACAGATAGGTGTACCAAGCCCCAAGACGCGGGATAACCGGATTAAATCGGCATGTCCAATCACTCCAGTCTCCCACACCAGGCAGAATCCCCAAAGATGTCACGATATCGGGATTGCCATCGGCATTGACATCTGCAATCGTCGGATGCACGTCAGTCCAGTAACCATAATCAACGTTACTGGTATCGCCTCCCTGAGAAGCAAAATAAGCTTCTGTACTGCTATCCTTGACAGCCATCGAACGCATAATCTTCAGCTCATATTTGCCGGCATCATTCTTCACGAGATTGACCATACGAATCGAGCTGCTGTTCGCCTTAACCGCGTGTGTGCCGATAATGATATCGACGAGCCCGTCTTTGTTGACATCGCCGAGTGCCATATCGTTCAAATTGTTATAGTCAGTTTCCGGAGATATAGCCGTCAAACTGCCATCTTCGCCGTTCAAAACATGCAACGCACGAGAAACGGGAACCGTCACGACTTCAGGGATGTCATTTTCATTGATAATGCCATCTCCATTGTCATCGGTCATATTCGCAACGGTTGCAAAATAGGTCTGAACGCGGCCTTTCGGATCCGGTGTAATTTGAGCCTGCCACTTCACAGTCGGTGCAAACGTGGCCTTGGGCGGTATATAAACACAGACATTGGGATGCGACGCATCGATACATGACAGGAACGTCGGATCGCAATATTCGTTAAAGCCGCAGGAGAGGTCATCAGACAGCACACAATCGCCCTTGCGTTCCAGGCATGCATTGAACAAACAGGCTTCTTTGCCATTTTCGCAGCAATATTCTTCGTTGGCACCGCAGCGCGTATGGGTTGCCGGATCACAGGCAATCTTACATGTGTTGTCTTCGCAGACATCGCCGACGGCACAGCAAACTTCGTTACAGCGCACATCGCCTTTGCAGTCTTCTTTGCAACGGCCGTCTTCACAAACTGTCCCGGGATTGCAGC
>JAGBXG010000442.1 GCA_017629415.1 Pseudomonadota bacterium
CCGCCCCATGAGATTGCACAAAAAAGAATTTTGCCCGTGGAAATAGATGGGGATAACCGGGACATTGGCGTTATAGATTATCCTCAAAACCGAATTTTGCCATTCTCTGTCCTCAAGCCTCAACCGCCAAGTCAAATTGCTCATTGCTCCTGCCGGGAAAAAGCCTATGGGTTTCCCCTCATGAATTTGATTTAAACATGCGCGAAGCCCACTTACACTAACAGCACGTTTGCTCGGCTCGGAACTGCGCCAAGCGTCAACGGCGATGAAATTAGGCCTCAATCCGCCAACATGATTCAAAAACATATTAACCAGGACCTTAAAATCCGGTCGCCGCGAACCAATTAGATGTATCAAAGCAATGCCGTCAAGCGCTCCCAGCGGATGATTACTCACCGTAATGAACGCTCCTTCAGGCAAACGATCAAGCACATCAGCGCCATCAACGCGTAGCTGCACTTTCAGAGCATCGCGCAACAATCTATTAGCACATTCAACCCCCGGAGTATCAAAAGTTTGCCTGTGAAACTCATTTATGCGGTCAATTTTGAGCCAGCGGATAAGTTTTGCCGCCAATCCGGGATATTTGGCCAGACAAGGAATTAACCGCACGACATCATCGGCGGTCAACACATCGGGGCGCAAGCCCCCATGCTGTAAACTCATTTTTTAGGAGTGATATATGAAACGTAGCCGTTAATAAACTTAGCAAATGGACGAATACGCATCAATCCGTATTCAAAAAGCCAATAGCCAAGCAATGCGCATCCCATACCCAGGATTACATCTATAATATAATGGTGGCTTGTATATACCGCCGTGAACCAGATACCCACGGTGATTATGCCTAATGCAATTTGCCAGCCCCTGGGAGCCTTGGCATGTACCGAATAGATAAAGGCCACAAAAGTGTATGCACTATGCAACGAAGGCACTGCGGCAAACACATTTGATGTGCGGGTGTAAATGGTGGTAAACATATCTGCCCCAATAATTTTATCGAATGCGGCAAGTCCGGCTGCTGAGCCTCCGGTATTGTGAATGAGTTCCGGACCAAATTGAGCATAATACCACGGTGGGGCTGCCGGATGTAGATAGTAGCCAACAAATCCGATGTAATTTACCAACAAAAAAACCAATGCAAAATGAAGATAAGCCTTCTCTTTACGTGCAAAGTAAAGATATATGCCAAAAAGCATCGGCACCGGCACCCAGCACAGATAAAAACACCCGCAAAGGAAATCTACAACAGGGTGATTATGCAACGTAAAGAACTCATTTGGAGTCAATGTTCCTGCAGCAGTCACAATGCCGAACAACGATTTCTCAGCCTGATAAATACCCTCAATATCAACAGGATTGACCACATAGTTGGGGACAAGGTTCATCCAGTCATAACTTAAAGCGAACACTCCAAAAGGGCTTAGAGCGGCCAATAAGCGGCGAGTGGCCTTGCCGGCAAAAAACAGGAAGGGGAGGTGAAGTAAGTGCAGGCAGTGATTTTGTTCGCAAGTTTCTTTGTTCTGCTCCTGCTGGCTGTTCCCATCGGCTATTCGATCGGCATAGCAACTCTCATCGCCCTGATCTTCGGCGGCGACAGCGCGTTCTTCGATTTCTATCCCATGAAGTTCGGTCTCGTGCTGTTCGTGATCTGGGCGGCATACCGCTTCAGCCAGCGCGAGGTCACCACGGCGGTAGCCGCGATCGCC
>JAGBXG010000443.1 GCA_017629415.1 Pseudomonadota bacterium
CAAATTGACAAATATATCGAAAAAGAAGTGAGCAAGTCTTTCCAATCCGCAGACTAAATAAACGATACAAATAAAAAATATAAAAGCCGGCATCGTCGGCTTTTTTTTTGTGCCATTTTCAAATGCAGCCTCTGAACATCATCGCTTCAGCCATACCCAAATCTCGAAACAACGGCTTATTGCTAATATTTTTTAATTTGGCATATTTTATTCTAATATATTTGGCGTTTGTTCTGTTTATATCCTCATTTTTAAAGGATAAATCGTATGAAAAAACTTAATCTTCTTTTAGCCCTAACAGCTCTTGCTTCATTGGCAACGGCATGCAACAACGACGATGATGGATGCTTTTACCATTCAGATTGTCCTGCAGATTTATATTGCTACAATGGCATTTGTCAGGTTCCACAGCCTGATCCTTGGCCTGATACCTCCGATCCAAACGAACCTGAAACACCAGATTTTCCAGACACTCCCAGTGACTCTGGTGCCAAACTCGGTGAACCTTGCGAAACATCATTCGATTGTGAAGGTTTTGCAAGCTGCCTCTATAACACCTGTGTCGATAACAGCGTATCTTGCTCTGTCAGCTCGGATTGCAATGAAGGGTATGTCTGCGCAAATCACTATTGCGTCATTGATAGCGGCAAGATCGACTATTTGTGCAAATCTGATACGGATTGCAAAAGCGATCGATTCTGCTCCGGCGGCAAATGTCTCGAGCTGAAATACAAATGTGAAACCGATGACAATTGCGATGCCAATTCTGTTTGTAAAGATCGGACTTGTTATGTCAAAAACACCGTGGATGCTCCTGAAGCCATCACATGCAACGATTCAACCCCCTGTCAGGAAGGCATGACCTGCCATTATCAGAACTGTGTGGAAACAAAAGACGTATGCACTTCCGATGCAAATTGCTACTTTGGCGAAACGTGTTATGAAGGCTATTGCATCATTCCTACAGCGAAAACAATTCCTTGCGAAACAGATGAGACTTGTCCCGTACAATACTCATGCATAAATCACTTCTGCAAATCCGATAAGGATTATTCGTGCGACACAGATGATGACTGTTTCTCAGATGAAGCTTGTGTCAAAAATAAATGCTTACATTACAGCTCAACCCCCATCAGTTGTACACAGAATTCAGATTGTCCTGAAAACTACGGCTGCTTAAATCAACAATGCAAACATTATGATGATTTATCCTGCAATGTGTCAGATGACTGCTATAAAGGTGAAGCATGCATTAGCGGCACATGTACGGCTTACCAAGCCTGCGATGAAAACAACAGCTGCGATAGTGGTGATGTTTGTATCGACGGTTACTGTTTTACGGGATGTCTATCCAGTAAAGACTGTGCCAATCATGAAACATGTATTAGCAATATTTGCCAAATCACATCAGAGTATGCCTGTACGTCTGACAGCGATTGCTATCCCAGCGAGTCGTGCAGAAATAATATCTGCAGACCTGAAGAAGATTATACATGCGACACAAACAAAGATTGCTACGATGGCGAAGTTTGTGAAAACTATATTTGTACTGAATTCAAATGTTCAGCTGACACTGACTGCGGTGCCCATCAAGTTTGCGAAGCCGGTGCCTGCATAGATGCCAATACAGGTCATTGCACCAGCGATACGCAATGCTACAGCAATGAAACCTGCATCAACGGCTCCTGCGTCAATTCTGAATATGTCTGCAATTTTAATTCTGATTGCTATGCCGACGAAGCCTGTGTCAATAGAATCTGCACCAAGCACGCGGAACGTTTCTGCTCCAGCAGTTTCGACTGTTTATTAGGTGAATCCTGCTCAAGCAACTATTGCGTCGGCTCTCAACTCAGGTGTTCAAATGACGATGCGTGCTATGCAGGTGCCATTTGTCGCGATAATTATTGCGTTCCCGGCGATGGCGGTACAGCCGAATGCAACAGTGCAGATGAATGCTATGCATATGAATTATGTGTTTCAGGTTATTGCGTCAGCGATGACTTCAAATGTACATGGGCTGAAGACTGTACACGCTATGAAACATGTTCTAACGGCTACTGTATCCCCTCGGCTGATCCGGATTCTCTCTGTTACTATGACTCCGACTGTCCCAATGGTTTCTTCTGCAATGATTATTACTGCGTCAATGACGAGTACAGATGCACGACATCTTTAGATTGCTATGAATCAGAAGAATGCATCAGCGGCTACTGTAATCCCAAGATTGATTTAGACACCAGTTGTCACTTCGACAGCGATTGCTATCTCGGTGAAATCTGCGATGATGATACCTGCGTATCTGAAAATTAATCTCAGAAAAACGCTTTTTGGGACTCAGCTTTCCCTATTAAACGGCATACGCAATGTTTTTTGGGGCGCTGCCCCAAACCCCACCAAGGGGCTGAGCCCCTTGGAACCCACAATTGATGTTTTTAAAAACTAAAAAAGCCCGGCAAATTGTCGGGCTTTTTTCTGAAATCTTTTTATGCGCACAAACGCAACGTTTTATTAATCGGCGTTGACGTTGACGGCTTTACGGGTGCGGACGCTCTTAATACGGGCAGCTTTACCACGGAGATCGCGGAGATAATAGAGCTTGGCGCGACGAACGTTACCCATGACGGCGACTTCGATCTTGGCGATTTTGGGGCTATGAACGGGGAATGTACGTTCAACGCCGCAGCCATAGGAGATCTTGCGGACTGTGAAGGTTTCGCGAGCGCTGCCGCCGCTGCGACGAATGACGACGCCTTCATAAACCTGAACACGTTCTTTGTCGCCTTCTTTAATATTTACGTGGACGCGAACGGTATCGCCGACGCGGAAGTCGGGGATATCTTTGCGCATTTGTTTCTTTTCAATTTCTGCAATAATGGGGCATGTCATGATAATTTTCTCCTAAATACAGCAAAATTGCTGCGGGGAGGGCTTTTGCACTCACCGCTTGCGATTGTCAAATGATTTTTAAATTTTGAGTTAGATTCCGGGAGGGCCGTCACTCACAACGTCCGCCGTCAATCATCATCCAGGGTCATCACCGAGCTTCCGGCGCGATACCGCTGAACCGTTTTTTATGAAGAGGCGTCAGGATTTGATTTACGCTTCTTTCTCCGTTTCTTTTTTGGGGGTTCTTCCCACCCAAGCCAGACGCGCTCGTCAAAGGTCAAGGAGGGTTCGAGCTTTTCAAAGAGATCGGGTCTTCGCGATTGTGTTCTGCGGACGGATTCACATTTCCGCCAGCGGTCAACAGCCGCGTGGTCACCGCCGAGCAGGACATCGGGCACTTTCATGCCGCGATATTCTGCGGGCCGCGTGTATTGAGGATATTCTAGCCAACCTTGCGAAAAGCTTTCGTCCACGGAGGAATCGTCATTGCCTAAGACGCCGGGCCAAAGCCGGCAAACGGCATCACTGACGACCAAAGCGGCCAGTTCACCGCCAGTCAAAACGAAGTCGCCGATGGAAATTTCTTCATCGACGAAAGCGCGAACGCGCTCGTCCATACCTTCATAATGACCGCAAACGAGGATGAGCGGCTCCTCAAGATTGCTCAACCTGCGGGCATGCCCTTGTGAAAACGGCGTTCCCTGAGGGCACATCAGTGCGACATGACCGCCGCCGCACAAGCGTTTTGCCTCTTCAATGGCTGCGACCATCGGCTCAGGTTTCATCACCAAACCAGCGCCGCCACCATAAGGCGCATCGTCAACGCGACGATGTTTATCGAGACTGAAATCTCGAATTTGCACAAAATGCCAGTCTATCTGACCCGCAGCAACCGCGCGTCCCAGAATTGAACTGCGCATCGCCGTTTCGAAATACTCTGGAAACAACGATACAAAGCATATTTTGCGCATCAGGCTTCCCCATAGACGGCATCTAACTCCGCCATCCATGCGGCATCGACAGTCACGGTTTTGGCTTCAAGATCGACCTTACCTACGTGCGCTTTAACAAACGGCACGAGACCGGTACCACCGGCCGGACGTTTATAACGCAACAAATCATGCGCCCCACTGGGCATGACGGCATCGATTACGCCCCATGATTTGCCTGTATCATCACATAACGTCAGACCGACAAGGTCGCAGACATACCATTGATTGCGAAGCGGACGAAGCGATTGACGCAAGATAAAAACTTCCTGCCCTGTCAAAGCAAATGCCGCATCACGATCGGCAACGCCAACAAGTTCAATCGCCATAAAACGCCCGCAACGCGTCGTTTTAAGCACTGCATATTCACGTTGTTCCGCACCAAGAAAAACCTTCTTTATGCGAACGAGGCTGTCGCTCTGCGCATCATCGGTAAAAACCCGAATGGCACCATGAATGCCGTGCGCCCTGCCGACAACACCAACCCGAATTTTTTCTGAACTCTCGGACATTGGACTGTCTCACAAAAAAAGCACCACCAGACCTCTCAACAGGCCTGATGGTGCAAAACTCATGCTCAGAGCCGGTGATATTATTCCACAATATCAAGTTTGCATTTGACGCCATGTTTGGCGGCAGCCGCACTCACAATCGTGCGCATCGCATCGGCCGTACGACCATTCTTGCCAATCACCTTGCCAAAATCATCTTCCGCGACATGAAGCTCGAACACCGTAACAGGGCCTCCCTTCACAACGCCGACTTCCACGGCATCCGGGTCATCAACAAGCGCTTTTGCAACGCATTCCACAAGCTCTTTCATGATAAATTCCTAATTACTTCTTGGCCTGGGCGATGAGGGATTTCACCGTGTTTGTGCAGGTAGCACCATTGGCCAACCAATAATCAACGCGTTCGAGGTTGAAGTTAATTTTGTGGGGATTGCAGACGGAATCATAGGTTCCGAGCATTTCGAGGCAACGACCGTCGCGAACACTGCGGCTGTCAGCAGCAACGAGTTTATAGAAAGGACGGTGTGTTGTGCCATGTCTCTGAAGACGAAGACTTACTGCCATTTTTTTTCTCCAAATTATCTGTCGCTCTGCGAATTGCAGTCAGTAAGATCACGGCTTTTTGGGTAGCCGCAAATAAAACGCGGGGCTTTTTACGCACACCCCTGAACTTTGTCAAGTATTTTGAGTTTTAACACTGTGTTAAGCATAAGTTCTTTCGGGGCTCCGCCCCAAAGAACTTTGCCAAGCCAGGGAAACTACATCTCTTCAAGTGTCTCAATGCCGAGCAGCTCAAGACCGGCTTTGAGCACAACACCAATGGCATCGACAAGCGCAAGCCGTGCGGCTTTTACTGCAGGATTGTCACAGGTTAGGATGGGATGTCCAACTTTATCTGTGAAGATAAAGGCAAAGCATTTACAAAGATTGAACAAATACTCTGCGATTTTGGCAGGATCACGGCTTTCTGCAGCCCAGTTTAATGTCGAATGGAATTCCATCAGATGCATCAAGAGACGTTTTTCTTGCGCAGAACTCAGGCAGCTCAAATCAGCCGAGTCATTACGTACGTAACCGGCTTTGCGCAGAATAGAACGCGTACGTGCATAGTTCATCAAGCAGTATGCACCTGTGCGGCCTTGCAGATCTAAAGATTTTTCGGGGTTAAATTCCATCCAAGAAGCAGGTGTGACATCCAAGAGGAAGTATTTTACAGCTGCCAGCGCAATGGTTTGTGCACGGCGCATCAGTTCTGCTTCGTCAGCATCGGCATAATGTTCGCGGTTTGACTTGTCATCCATAACACCTTTGACAAGCTCCGTCATTTCCTCAATCAAGCAATCCGTATCGACAACCGTTCCCTCGCGGCTCTTCATGCGGCCATTCGGAAGCGTGACCATGCCGTAAGACAAATGTTCAAAGCAACCTTTTAACTCAGGACGGAGCAAGCCTAAAATCGCAAACAGTACCTTGAAATGATGATTCTGTTCATCGGCAACGACATAAACCATGCGATCATAGTGATAATCTTTATGGCGTTCAATCGCACAGCCAATATCCTGAGTGATGTAAACGCTTGTACCGTTGCTGCGCAGCACAATCTTGTCTCCAGACAATCCCATTTGTGCCAAATCAAACGCCACCGCACCATCCGGAAGCTGATGGAAAAGACCGGATTTCAAACCTTCAGCGACTAAGTCTTTGCCTAACTTATATGTTTCACTTTCATAATAAAGCTTGTCAAAACGGATACCCAATGTCTTGTAAGTATCCATAAAACCATCAATGACCCAGCCATTTAAAAGTGCCCAAAGCTTGCGAGTTTCTGCGTCGCCGTCTTCCCATTTCACGAGCATTGCAGCAGCTTCTTGTCCCAGTTTGCTGACCGTATTGAAATATTTGTCTTTATATCCGGCCTTGAATGCTGAAAATAAATCGGTAGGTGCTTTGCCTTTCTTTTTGCCTTCAGGCTGTGCGGCATAAGCATCGAGTGCTTTTTGCGCCTTGATGCCGTCTGGTTCTTGTTTCCATGATTCGAAAGCAGATTTTCCTTCGTTCGAATCCAGCCAGGCGCCATATTCTGCCTGAAATGCTTTTTCAAACATCACATAGTAATCGCCGATCAGGTGATCACCTTTTTTGCCTACACTTTCAGGCGTTTTATCTGCACCATCATGAATATATGCCGACATCGACTTGCAGATATGAATGCCACGGTCATTAATAATATTAACCTTTACTACCTCATATCCCGCTTTCTTTAAAATTCGGGACATCGATTCGCCGATGACATTGTTGCGCAAGTGACCAAGGTGTTGCGGTTTGTTCGTATTGGGACCCGAAAACTCGATCATCACGCGTTGTTTTTTGCTTTCCAAATCTCCGAAAGCACTATCTTTGTCCAAGATTTCAGAAAGCACAAGTTTCGACAAACGTGCGGTGTCATATGACATATTCACATAAGGCCCTTGTGCACGCACTTCGTCAAACCACGGCAAATCGGCAAGAACTTTAGCAAGTTCCTGAGCAATTGCTGCAGGGTTATTCTGTACATTGGCGGGCAATGCCGTCACTTTCCCGCGCAGGGGAAAACACACCATGGCGATATCGCCAAATGCCGTTTCAGGCACTGGAGACAGATTAATCTGTGATGCTTCGATGTCTGCACCCAATGTGCGGCATGCCGATGCTACGGCTTCCAATAATTCCTGACGAAATGTCTGTACGCTCATATTCACCTATATTTGATTCAGTAACTATCCGCTGAACAGAGTACACATTTTGTGTCCCCCTAAAACAGCGGCGCTGTATAGCAATGTTATTCAAGATTTATCAACGATTTAAAGCCAAAGCCTATTGTGCCTTCAAAAGTTCAGCAACCAGTACCCGGCTAACTCACGAAAACGCCCAAATTTGCGGGATTCCAGAGGGGCTTGAGCCCCTTTGGCTTTTTTTTTGCTCGCCCTTTGGCGCGCTTTCTTCGTCAACTGCGTTACTCAGCTCAGTCACGTGCGCTAGCACGCTCCTTCGCTTCGCGCCTTGTTTCCTCGAAATCACATCCAACTGGCGGCAAAAAAAGTCAGCATTCACGAAGTGTTAAAACTTACCAAGGCGGAATGGGATACAGAGTTCCCATTTTGCCCCAAGACGTCAGCAAACCAGTACCCGGCTAACCCACGAAAACGTCCAAAATTGCGGGATTCCAAAGGGGCTTGAGCCCCTTTAGTGGGGTCCGGGGCAAAGCCCCGGCAGGATTCCAAAGGGCAGCGCCCTTTGGTGGGGTCCGGGGCAAAGCCCCGGTTGGGGGTAGGCGCGTATTGGCAAAGCCAATAGCGCCGCAGGGGGCTTTGCCCCCTTCATAAAAATCGATGCTTATTGGCAAAAAAAAGCCTCGGAAAATGCCGAGGCTTTTGAAGTTTGCTGAACTTAACCATTAAGCGAAAACACAACCCCGAGAATACAGGCAACGATGCCAAGGCCACCGCAGATGGCTGCCACGAGAAGCTGAGTTTGCATATCTTTTTGGGTTGATTTGATCATTTCAGCCGGAGATTTTGTCGAAATAATCACTTTGCCCTTGTCGCTATTTTCGATCATAAGATCGCCCATTTTGTCACAGAGCGTTCCGACAACCGTGATCTTGCGATCGAGACCGATAATTCTTTCTCGATATTTGATGGTTTCAGGACGCATACCGCCGCGGTATTGGTTGAAATTGCTGAAATTCAGTGTGAATCCCCCAAAACTCAGTGAATTGCTGTTTTGATTGAAAGCTGTTTCGCTGCGTTCAACGGTTGTGACGAGGTCTTCAAAGACACCGCCTCGCGGTTCAACGGTTACCGTGTCGGTGCCATCATCGAGTTCAAAGCGCGTGGAGTTGGAGCTTGTATCCAGGGTATCTGTGATTCGACGTGTTTTGTCGCGCATGTTGCCATCGCTATCACGTTCTTGATAATGCTCGATGCGTTCGGCGGTGACTGACATTTCATAATAGATACATTCTTTTTGTCCCAGCGGACTGATGAGCGGCTGGGCACATTTGGGCATACCCATAACGGTCAGTTCTTCGGCTGCACTGTTTTCTTCGCCAAGTTCACCGAGATCTTTTTTGGTCTCGCGGTAGGCCGCAAGAATTTCACCAAGCTTTTGACGACTGGAACGCGTCAGTTGATCAAGGCGTTTTTGCGTACTGAATGTGCGCATGCAAAAAGCGATAATGGCAACAATAATAAGAATACCACCTAAAACAAACCACATAACTCAACTCCTTATCAAAAGCGGATGAACAGCTGTGAATGTTCATCGGCAGTGTGATTACATTTCTTCGACTTCTGTGCCGGCCAATCCATGACCGCGTTCACGTTTTTTCTTTTCGATCGGGGCTTCATCTTCGGGTACGGTGAGATGCTCGGGCAAAGGCTGAGCAGGTCTGTCGGCCACTGAAATGCGCAGACTGAATGCATCTAAAAACAGCTTTTTGAAGGCACCAAATGGATTTTGGAAACGTGAACCGCGAATTTCAATGCACCAATACAGCGGACGTTTGGGATTTTCGGCATAATCACAATAAAAAGGTTTCTCACAGAAACGCATCATCATCTCGTGATAAACAGGTTCATTGCTGTTATAGCCTTTTTCGAGAAAAATTTCGTGCGCGGCAGGACCCGGTTCGAAGTAAATTTCCGTCCATTTTTCGGCAATAGCTTCGTCAACAGGTGATGCAAAACCACGGAACGCCAGCTGCTGAACCATCGCGGCAACCGCTGCTTTGGGCGGACGATAACCTGCACGTTCGCTTGTGATCATCACATCATAACGTTTGATGCGTTCATTTTCGGCGACATCAGGCTGATCTTCATCCAATTTGGCTTCGATGACTTCGTCTTTGGCTTCGATGACTTCGTCTTTGGCTTCGATGACTTCGTCTTTGGCTTCGATGACTTCGTCTTTGGCTTCGATGACTTC
>JAGBXG010000053.1 GCA_017629415.1 Pseudomonadota bacterium
CCCTACGGCGCTATTTGCTTTGCAAATACGCGCCTACCCCCAAAGCGTGGCGATGCCCCGCAACGCCCCGTTTTCGGCATAATGAAATTTTTTGTGAAAAAGACGATTTTAGCAATCTTCGATTTCGAATTTCATTTCGCCATCGGCAGCGGTGACAATGATGGTTGCGCTGTCGGGGATGGGAGTGGAGAGGAGGTATTTGGCGAGCGCGTTTTCGAGGTCGCGTTGAATCGCGCGTTTGAGCGGGCGCGCGCCGTAGGCCAGATCGCAGCCGGCGTCGCAGAGGGCGTAGAAGGCTGACGGCTGGAGTTTGAGTTTGAGTTTGCGGTCGGCCAGGCGTGCGTTGAGGCGGCCGAGCTGGATGTTGAGGATGGCGCCGATTTGGTCGCGGCTGAGCGGATTGAAAGTGATGATTTCGTCGACGCGGTTGAGGAATTCGGGTCGGAACATGGCTTTCATGCGCGCCATGACTTGTGATTTGCGTTCATCTTCGGGCATGTCGAGGCGCTGGAGGATGTCGCTACCGACATTGCTCGTCATGATGATGACGGTGTTGCGGAAATCGACGGTGCGGCCTTTGGAGTCGGTCAGGCGGCCGTCATCGAGGATTTGGAGCAGCATATTGAAGACATCGGGGTGAGCTTTTTCGATTTCGTCGAAGAGGACGACGCTGTAGGGTTTGCGGCGTACGCCTTCGGTGAGTTGTCCGCCTTCATCGTAGCCGACGTATCCCGGGGGGGCGCCGACGAGTCGGCTGACGCTGTGTTTTTCCATGTATTCGCTCATGTCGAGTCGAATCATGCAATGTTCGTCGTTGAAGAGGAGGTCGGCCAGGGCTCTGGCGAGTTCGGTTTTACCGACACCGGTGGGGCCGAGGAAGATGAAGCTGCCGATGGGGCGTTGCGGATCTTGTAGGCCTGCGCGTGAGCGGCGGACGGCATCTGAAACGCTGCGGACGGCTTCGTCCTGGCCGACGACGCGTTCATGGAGGCGGTTTTCGAGTTCGAGGAGTTTTTCCTGTTCCCCGGCGAGCATTTTTTTGACGGGAATGCCTGTCCATTTGGCGACGATGGCGGCAATGTCTTCGGCGCGAACTTCTTCGCGGAGGAAGGACTGATGGGAGGCGGCGAAGGATTTGAGTTCTGCCGTCATAGATTCGATGCGTTTTTCGATTTCCGGGATTTGTCCGTAACGGATTTCGGCGGCGCGGTTGTAGTCGCCTTTGCGCTGGACGTTTTCGACTTCGATGCGCAGCGCATCGCGTTCGGCACGGCAGTCTTTGAGGGCCTGAAGGACTTCGCGTTCATGTTTCCATTGAGCTTTCATAGCTGCCGATTTTTCGCGCATATTGGCGATTTCGGCTTCAGTCTGGGCCAGACGTGCGGCGGAAGCTTCGTCCGTTTCACGTTTCAGGGCCTGACGCTGAATTTCGAGCTCGATGAGTTCGCGTTCGATTTGATCGATGGGAGTCGGGAGGCTTTCGGTTTCCATTTTGAGCTCGGCAGCGGCTTCATCGACGAGGTCGATGGCTTTGTCGGGCAGGAAACGGTCGGCGATATAGCGGCGGCTGAGGTTGACGGCCGCAATAATGGCACCGTCAGAGATATGAATACCGTGGTGGACTTCATAGCGTTCGCGGATACCACGCAAAATGGTGATGGCATCCTGCGCGCTGGGTTCATCGACCATGACGGGCTGGAAACGGCGTTCCAAAGCCGCATCTTTTTCAATGATGCGGTATTCTTTGAGTGTTGTCGCGCCTACACATCGCAGTTCACCGCGCGCGAGTGCCGGTTTGAGCATGTTGGAGGCATCCATGGCGCCTTCACCGCCGCCGGCTTTGACGAGTGTGTGCAGTTCGTCGATAAATAAAATGACCTGACCATTGCTGGAAGCAATTTCCGAGAGGACGCTTTTGAGACGTTCTTCGAATTCGCCGCGATATTTGGCACCGGCAATCAAGAGGCCCAAGTCGAGCGACAGGACGCGTTTATTGCGCAGAGATTCGGGCACATCGCCGGCAGCGATACGCTGTGCGATGCCTTCTGCGATGGCGGTTTTACCGACACCGGGTTCACCGATGAGTACGGGATTGTTTTTGGTCTTGCGCGACAGCACTTGCAGCGTACGGCGGATTTCTTCGTTACGGCCAATAATGGGATCTATTTTGCCTTTGCGCGCATCTTCGGTCAAATCGCGCGTATATTGTTTGAGGGCTTCAAACGTGGCTTCCGGCGAGTCATTGGTGACGCGCTGGTTTCCGCGCACATCGACGAGCGCCTTGAGAAGTTCATCAAATTTGACGCCTTGTGCCGAGAGGACATCGCGAGCCTGGCAATGTTCGCGCATCATGGCCAAAATCATGTGTTCGGTCGAAACATATTCATCGCGCATGTCGGTGGCCAGCTTTTGACAGGCTTCGAGTACCTGAACAAGCTCGCGAGCCATGCTGGCTTCGGTGCCGCTCACGCGAGGCAGGCGGTTCATCGCGGCATCCAGACCAGATTTTATTTGAGGCATTTTCACACCGAGACGCTCGAGCAATGATGTGACCGTGCCCGGCTGTGCACAAAGTGCCGACAGCAAATGCAATGTCGTCATTTCAGAGTGATGCTTTGAGGCACAAATATGCTGCATTTGTTCAATAGCTTCACGGGATTTAATTGTTAATTTGTCCATTCTCATTTTTATCCTCCAACATTATCAACATCAATACTACTGAGCCTTTGGCTCATATCACCGAGTGTAGGCACATTCCTCCGAGGTCAAGATCGAAATCGGACAGTCAAAAAAAAGCCGGCTGTATTGCTGAAAGCAATAAGCCGGCTTGTGAGCGTATTTGGCCGGAATCGGCCAAATAGCGAGCATATCTGGATATTAAGCGGACACGAGCGTTGATTTGGCAGTACCATTGAGGATGTCGTCGAAATTTTCGAGGCTATCTACTGAAGTGACGCGCAATTGCAGCCCGTTTTCGCGGCACAGAATCATGGCGGTCAAATCCATCACGCCTAAATTTTGGGCAACAGCCTCATCAAATGTCAGGCGATCATAACGGCGTGCATTGGGATTTTTGGCGGGATCACTGTCGTAAACGCCGTCCACTTTTGTAGCTTTAATGAGCAAATCGCAATTCAGTTCGAGGGCACGGAGGGCAGCAGCCGAATCTGTTGTGAAATAGGGATTGGATGTGCCGCCGGCAACGAGAACAATTGTTTTTTCGGAAAGCAAACGGCGTGCGGCTGGAATGTCGTAATGCGTCGCCAATGACGGAACACTGGAAACTGCACATGCTGAAAATCCGTTAGCCAAAAGATGCTGCTCAAGCGCCATACAATTGACGACAGTAGCCATCATGCCGATTTGATCGGCTTTGGAGCGATCCAAGCCTTTGGCCACTTTTCCGCGCATGATATTGCCGCCGCCAGTGACAATGGCAATTTCATGCTTTTGGGCGATTTTGCCAATGAGTTTAGCAAAATGTGTCAATGTGTCGGCATCGAGGCCCAGGCCTTTAGGACCGCCTAAAACTTCGCCACTGAGCTTCAGAAGAATACGCATACAACCTCCTGGTTAAGCCATGAAAATATTTCAGCTGAATGAGTGATGGGATTCAGCTGTAAGCGATGTCAATTACTTGAGATCAATGAAAGGAAGGGCTGAATTGGGTGTCATGGTAGTCGGTAAAATACCGTTCCAACGCTGAGCCGTGGTGAGGCGGATGATATCAGGATTTTCGCGAAGTGCAGCGCCGCGTTCGCGAATGGCATTGGCTTCGGCTTCACCTTGCACTTTGATGCTGTAAGCGGCGGCATCTGCTTGAGCTTTGGTAGCTGCGGCTTCGGCTTCAGCGTTTTTAACTTTCTGTTGAGCTTCTTGTTCGACTCTGGCGAGTTCGCTTTTAGCGCGTTCGACATCGGCTTTAGCTTTGGCAGCCTGTTCGACGGCGCGTTCATATGTGTCGCTGAAATCGAGGTTTTCGATTTGGATATTCTCAATGACGACGGGCACATCAGCCAAAGCCGCTTTAATTTCGCGGTTCATGTCTTCATTGAGCTTGTTGCGTTCCTGAATGGCGCGTTCGGCGGTAAATTGACCGAATACGGTTTTGGACACTTCATTGATACGCGGCAAAATACCGTTGGAAAAAATGCCTTGTTCGCCATAACGGGTATAAACGGATTCAACTTGTTCGGGGGCGATATGGAAAGTGACAGAGATTGCCAGATGTGCAGTTTGCTGATCGTAACTGTACATGCTGAGGGTTTGACTGCTGATGGTCTGTGTACGCGTCGAGATTTTTTTCACCGACTGGAACATGGGCACTTTGAAATGAAGTCCAGCGCCTTCGACACTTTCGAGTCTGCCGTTTGTGAGCAGAATACCGCGTTCCCCTTCGTCAATAGTGTAATAGGAGCCGAAAAACATGAGGATCAGCAGAAAAATAGCGATGACAATTCCGATGAGGCTCAATGTCAAGGCAGGTGATGTTGCGGTATGTGATGAATTGTTAGCCATGAGTTATCCCTTTGAATAAACTTTACGAGATGTCTTGAGATTGATTTTTAGAAACGAAAATTTTTGCAACACAAAGTTTAAGATTTTTTCTTCCGTCCGCGTGTTTTTTTCTGTGTTTTTTGCGGTTCATCGTCTGGCGGCGTGGGGCCTTTTGCCGGAACAGATTCCATATCTGAAGCTTTAGGAATCGTGTCATCATCAACGTTTTTTTCGTTTATCTGAGTCTTATCCTTTTCTTTGAGTTCATCGGGATGCTGGGGAGTTTCAGTGGAATCTGTTATTTGAGATTTTTCAGGGGCACCGATAACGGTTTCTCCGTTTTTCACGCGAGTGATGAATTCATCGATTTGAGCCAAGTCGCCCTGACGTCGGATGATTTCTTCGGTGATGCAGAGCTTTTCGAGGTTTTCGAGTCCTGGGACAGCGTAGAGATACGGCATCATGGCATTTTCGAGGATGCTGCGGAGCCCGCGAGCGCCGGATTCTTTTTTGATCCCTAATTTAGCGATGCAAGAGAGTGCATCGGAAGTGAAATCGAGATCGACGCCATCGATTTTAAACATTTTTTGATATTGTTTTGTGAGGGCGTTTTTAGGTTCTGTGAGAATGCGGATGAGTGCCTGTTCATCGAGCTGATGGAGGGTTGCGACGACGGGGAGTCGTCCGACGAGTTCCGGGATGAGTCCGAACTTGAGCAAATCTTCGGGTTCAAGTTTTTGGTACAGTGCGCCTACATCTCGATCTTTTTTAGCTTGAACATTGGCGTTAAAGCCGATGGAGCTTGTGCTGGTACGTTTTTCGATGAGGTCTTCGAGTCCGACGAAAGCGCCGCCGCAGATGAAGAGAATATTGGTGGTATCGACGCGCAAAAATTCTTGCTGTGGGTGTTTACGTCCACCTTTAGGAGGAACAGCAGCAATGGTGCCTTCGATCATTTTGAGTAATGATTGTTGAACGCCTTCGCCGGAGACATCTCTCGTGATGGAGGGGTTGGCACTTTTACGGGCAATTTTATCGATTTCGTCGATGTAGATGATACCTCTGCAAGCCTTATCGATATCGCCATCGGCGGCATGCAGCAGGTTGAGGACAACATTTTCGACGTCATCGCCGACGTATCCGGCTTCTGTGAGACTGGTGGCATCGGCCATTGCGAAAGGCACATCGAGGATTTTTGCCAAAGTCTGAGCGAGCAAAGTTTTGCCGGTACCTGTAGGTCCGATGAGCAAGATATTAGACTTACCGAGTTCGATGCCGTCTTTTTTGGGGCTCAGAATACGTTTGTAATGGTTGTGTACGGCAACGGAGAGGACTTTTTTAGCGTAATCCTGCTGAATGATATATTCATCGAGTTTAGCTTTAATTTCGCGAGGTTTAGGGATTTTGAGAGCGGGAACGCTTTTGCCGCCGACGCCGGCACATTCGACGTCCAACTCATCAGAAACCTGGGCGTAAGCTGACTTGATACATTCTTCGCAAATATAGACATTTGCGCCCGCAATCAAGCGCTGAGTTTCAGCCCGATCACGATCACAAAAAGAGCAACGTAAGATCATGACAAACCATGTGTAAAGACAAGGCGTACGCAAAGTTCGCTGGGAGTCACTGCCCTCTCCGCTCTGAGCGGTTAAGTCCTTCGGTATGGACAACAGGCTGGAGACACTTGTTGGTTACCTGGGTACTGACAGTTGATGTGTAGGGGATGAAAAATGGGATTGGCATCTTATTTTCGTTTTCCCCTATTCATTCATGAGTGAATTTTGTTTTTGCGTATGCGCTGTATGTAGAGGTGGATGAACTGCTGAATGAGAACGCTGAGTCTTGGCAGTAAATTTAATGTGAGATAAAAACATAAGACGGCCGAAGCCGTCTATCTGTATATCAAGCGTGATGATCTAATCGGTGATGGGCAGATTTTCGGGGTGTCCATCTTTTTTGCGACGGATGACTTCGTCCACGAGGCCGTATTTGACGGCTTCATCTGCGCTCATGATGTAATCGCGATCGGTATCGGCTTCGATACGTTCGATAGTTTGTCCCGAGTGACGCGCCAAGATATTGTTAAGGACTTTGCGCATGCGCATAATTTCTTTGGCTTGCAGATCGATATCTGTGGCTTGTCCGGAGATACCGCCGCCCGAGATGAGGGGCTGATGGATCAAAATTCTGCTGTTAGGCAAAGAATAGCGTTTTCCTTTTGTGCCTGCGCAGAGGAGGACAGCGCCCATGCTGGCAGCTTGTCCGATGCAGATGGTAGAAATCGGGCATTTAACATGCTGCATGGTATCATAGATGGCCATGCCAGCGGTGACGCTGCCGCCAGGGGAATTGATATAAATCATGATATCCTTTTCAGGATTTTCATTTTCGAGGAAGAGGAGCTGAGCGATGATGCTGTTGGCCACCATATCGGTGACAGAGCTGCCGAGGATAATAATTCTGTCTTTAAGGAGACGGCTGAAGATGTCCCATGCGCGTTCACCGCGGTGAGTTTGTTCGATAACATTTGGAAAAAAAGTCATTTCGTTCTCCAGGTTGAACATTGAATAGCTCCTGCTTGAATATCCGGCGTATTTTTTGTCTGCATGGAGCAGTGCGGCAGACCTGAGCCGGAGCTGGTATGCCGCAAGTCGCTGAGATATGGATTAACCCTTTGCTTCGACGGATTTAACGGTGGCAGCGGCCTTAACGATTTCGAGGGCGCGGTCACGTTTGACCTGATCGCCGACGAACTGAGCGGCATTATTCTGCTTGAGCCACATGGAGATTTTGGATTCATCGATGTGCTGGAACCATTTTTTGGCTTCGGTCATGACTTCGTCATCCGAGACTTCGATTTTTTCAGCGGCGGCGATGGC
>JAGBXG010000444.1 GCA_017629415.1 Pseudomonadota bacterium
AAAAGTAAGCTTTGAGTTTCCGTTCAATTCACAAAAAAAGGTCATTTTATTGTGAGTTTTAAGGAACTGAGGCTTTTGGCGTGGTGTGGAGCAGAGCCCCACACAGAATGCTCATATTATTGAGCCTGGATGGCGGTAACGATGACAGTGTTGACGATATCGGCGACGGTAGCACCGCGGCTGAGGTCGTTAACAGGTTTGTTCAAGCCCTGGAGAATCGGGCCGATGGCGATGGCATTGGCTGCGCGCTGAACGGCTTTATAGCCGATATTGCCGGCGTTCAGGGTTGGGAACACAAAAACATTGGCGTGACCGGCCACAGGGCTGTTAGGAAGTTTAGTCTTGGCAACCGAGGGCACCACGGCGGCATCGTACTGAATCGGACCTTCAACGAGGAGTTCCGGAGCTGCTTCACGAACCTTTGCAGTCGCTTCTTTGACGGCATCGACATCGGGACCGGTACCACTGGTGCCAGTTGAATAGGACAGCATGGCAATTTTCGGATCAAGGCCGAATGATTTGGCTGTTGCAGATGAAGCAATGGCCACGTCACAGAGCTGATCGGTCGTGGGGTTAGGAATGACAGCGCAATCGCCATACAGATAGACGCGATCGGCAAGGCTCATCAGGAAAACGCCGGAAACGGTCTTGATGCCGGGTTTTGTTTTAATGAACTGGAGAGCGGGACGAATGGTTTCAGCGGTTGTCGTTGTGGCACCCGAAACCATGCCGTCTGCGTGGCCTTTATAAACCATCATGGTGCTGTAGTAAGTTTTGTCAGTCATGAGGGCTTTTGCTTTTTCTTCGGTCATGCCTTTATCTTTGCGAAGTTCGTACAGTGTATTGGCATAATCGTCGAGGTTGGCATCTGTCGCCGGATTGACAATTTTAATGCTATCGGCAAGAGTAACGCCGAGTTCAGCGGCCTTCGCTTTGATTTCGGCTTCATCACCGATCAGCACGATATTGACGAGATCGTTGGCACAAAGTTCTGCGGCTGCTTTAATGATGCGATCGACATTGCCTTCGGGCAGAACGATGGTGCGTTTATCCGCGCGAGCTTTAGCGTGGAGGCTGCGCATAAACTTGATTGGTGTCATCGCATTCGAGCTGGAAACGATGGCATCGGCACAGAGTTTGGCATCGGCAGGATTGACAACGGTTATGCCGTTAGCGGCGATTTTGGCGGCCACATCATCGGAGCATTTGCAGGCTACGATGCGCACGTTGAGTCCGTCCTGAGCAAACAGTTTGACGTTGAGTTCTGCAGCTGCCACTAATTCATCGTCGCTTTTATCTTTGGCGCAGATAGCAGGAATGACGGCGGCATCAATATTATGAGCCAAAGCAATATTCAGATCATAGGCCATGCGAAGGCCGCCTTTATCTGAAATGGGCTTGACAATGACGATATCGGCATCTTTACCGGCTGCTTCAACACGATCAACGAGCATCGAAAGCAACGCGTCTTTGCGGCCTTCAGAAATCATTTTAAGTGCTTCACAGGCACATACGGAAGCATAACAAGCATTTTCAGTGCATTCAGCAACCGGTGCATAAATCGCAACGCGTTTGCCCTGAGCCTGCAGATTTGCCGAAATTGCATTGGCAATTTTATCGGCGCATGTGTCACAGCTCATCAGCATGATCGATTTTGTCATGAATTTATCTCCTTCTGTGTAATCTTAGACAAAATAAATGGTCTGTCGCATCATGTGCGTTTCAGACCCTTCAAAGCCGCGCTTCATTTACACCTTTTGGCCTCATATTTCGAGAAAAATTGGGCGATTTCATCCGACGTTTCCCGCATTCAGGCATGGGGTATGCGGTGAGGTTCAGGCGATTATCAAGCAGGCGTTTGCGGATATATGAGGCGGATATATGAGCTTGAGGTTTAAGAAATCAAAAAAAAAGCGCGTATGCCGTCAGGCATAGCGCTGAAAGCCGGTCGTATGGAGCCCAAAGGGCGACATAGACCGGCAAAATAATATATAAAACAATATAAAAGTTTATATATAAAGTATAAACAATTTAACGCAGGCTTTCGACGAGTTTGGCCAGACGCTGCATTTCGGTCGGAATTTCGATCATTTGCGGACACAAAGGAATACAGCGTTTGCAGCCGACGCATTTATCTGCCTGGCGGAGATCGGGCAAGGCGCGGTCGTAGCTGACGAGATAGGCACGGCGTGCGCGCGCATAGTCGGGATCCATGGCATCGGGCGGAATATTTTCTTCGGCAACACACTTGTTGTAATGCGCAAAAATACTAGGAATATCAATGCCATACGGGCAGGGCATGCAGTAGCGGCAGGTCGTGCAGTTGATGGTGTGCTTGCCGCGCTGCGCTTCGGCGGCCTTCATCAGCGCGGTCATTTCGCGTTCGGTAAGCTCGGCAAGTGGCGAGTAGGTTCGGGCGTTTTCGACGAGATGCTCCATGTAGGTCATGCCACTGAGGACGGTCAGGACGTTGGGCAGCTGGCCGACAAAACGAAATGCCCAGCGCGCGGCGGGATCCTCCGGCTTTTCGGTCTTGAGTAGCGTCAGAGCCTCGCGGTTCAGACGCGCAAGACGGCCGCCAAGCAGGGGTTCCATAATAATGACGGGAATACCGCGTTCCGTGAGCTTTTCGTACATCCATTGGGCATTTGGCGCCACCGTGTTTTCGTTGGCCCATTTGCGCTTGCTGATGTCGGGTGCCACATCCCAATCCATATAATTGATTTGAATAAGTGCAAAATCCCATTCAACATCAAGGCCTAGAACGTAGTTAAACATTTCTATATCGCCATGGAATGACCAGCCCAGATTTCGGATTTTGCCTTGTTTTTTCTGCTCCAAAAGATAGTTCAGCATACCTTTTTCTTCGTATGTTTTCTTAAAATCCTGAACATTTTGCAGGTTGTGGAGCATATAATAATCAAAATATTCAACCTGACATTTTTCAAGCTGTCTGGGAAAAACTTCTAAAAATTCTTCCTTTGTCATATCGCGCATGCCAGGAAATTTAGATGCCAGATAGAAGCTGTCACGCGGATATTTTTTCAGGGCTTTCCCAATAAAGAGCTCGGAATTTCCCCCGTGATACGGCCATGCCGTGTCAAAATAATTGACACCACGGCGAATGGCTTCATCGACAAGGATTTGTGCCATTTCTTCATCAATGGCGCTTTTGTCGTCACCCAGCGTGGGAAAACGCATACACCCATATCCCAACAGTGAAATTTTATCGCCGTTCTTGGGATTGGTGCGATACGTCATCTTGCCAACCGTCGGATCATTGAGATCAATTTGCGGTGCCTGTGACTTGTTGCAGCCATTCAGGGCAGAAAGACCGGCAGCAGCTGCGCCAGCCGCGAGAATTTGTAATGCTTTTCTTCGTTCCATAGTGCTTATTTTTTGAGGGATAACAGAATGGCCTAGAATTTAGTTTTGTGGGGCTCTGCCCCAAGAAAGAAAGTTAAATTTCGTGATGTTGCATATTGCCTTCGACGTGGATGGCTGCCAGCGGTCGTGCGGGGCAAACGTATTCGCATGCGCCGCATCCGATGCATCTTTCGGAGTTGACGGCTGGGACTTTACATTTTTTGCCGCTTGGGGTGGTGGATACGACAAACGAGATAGCGCCGTTTGGGCAAGCGCGGCTGCAAGCGCGGCAGTGTTCACCTTTGGTGGCGCTCAGGCAGATATCTTTATTCCAGATGGCGCGGCCAATCTGGAGGCTGGATTTTTGTTCGATGGTGATAGGCTGGATGGCACCGGTAGGGCATACGGTGGAGCAATCATGACAGGTGGGCCTACAGTATCCGCGTTCAAAGCTCAGCATAGGTTGCATGAATTGAAGCCGGCTGTCATCGCTGATGCGCAGGACTTTGTTGTGACAGGCGCGTACGCAGAGCTGACAGCCGGTGCAATGCCGTTTAAAGCGCGGGATTGAGCCGGCGCCTGGGGGGACGATCAGGGTTTCTCGCGGGTGCATGTCCTTGCGTGTGACTTTAGCCAGGTTGCCTTCGACTTCCTGGGTGTGAGCCAGGGCAGGGCAGAGCAGTGCGCCGGCTGTAGCTGTGGCAGCAGCGGTCATGAATTGACGGCGTGAAGAAACGGTTTCTTGAGTTTCGGTATCTTGGGCTTCTTCCATCGTATGATCTGGTTTTGATGCAGTTTCAGCGGAATTATTTTCTATAGGATTGTTCTCATTTTCTGATGCGGTTTCAGCAGAATGATCTTCTGCATGATTTTTATCATTTTCTATATTTTCATGGTTTATATTATTTTCTTCATAGGGTTTTGTAGAATTATCACAGGATTCAGCATGACTTTCGGGATTTTCTGATTTTTTCAGGCACATATTAGCAAGACTTGGGGTGTAAGTGATGCCGTTAAGTTTGCAAGTGCCGAGGCAATTCATGCAGGCGATGCATCGTTCGTGATCGATGGATTTATTTTGGACATCAATGCAATGAGCTTTGCATTTGGCGGCACATTTTCCGCAGCTAACGCATTTGCTGGTATCCATTTTGACTTTAAACAATGAAAATTTGCTGACAAGTCCGAGGATAGTGCCGACGGGGCAAATGGTATTGCAATAACCGCGTCCTGTAAGAACACCGGCGGCAGCCAGACCGACAAAAGTGACAATGGCAAGCACGAGGGAGGACGTACCGCGAAGCCAGACATCGACAGAATAGACGGCATAAGATTCGTGGGTGGCGGCGATATTGGCAAGAACATTGTTGAGAGTATCATACAAAGGTGCAAGAATGCTGACTGCCATGCGTCCAAAAGCCGAATAAGGCTCGATAATGCTGGCGATGCTCATGATACCGGTGGCAAGCAGCACGACAAACAGGCCCAAAAAGCCATATCGGACGATGCGGACTGTTTGGGTCTGTTTCCAGAATGCGTATTTACGTTTTTTGCCTCTCAACCCAGAAAAGAGATCCTGAAAAATGCCGAGCGGACAAATCACAGAACAATAAATGCGTCCAAAAACAAGCGTTATCACGAGCAGAATCGCCAAAACAACGACATTCAATGCCAGGACAGCCGGCACAAACTGAATCTGTGCCACCCATCCGAGCCAGGTGTGCATGAGTCCGGTAAAATCTAAAAAAATCGCCAGGCAGGCGACGAACATGAGTGCGGCTAAGATAATGCGTAATATTCTCATGGGGGATAAAGATGAGAAGATGGATATCGAACATCCAGTTTTACAAGAACAATATGATGATGGTTATGATGAAAAGACACATAAACCAGTATAGGCTTTTAAAGAACCAACTATTCCCTGTAAAGATATAAAAACGTTGCAATTTGTTGCAAAAATAGACTTAGTTTTTTGAGTGAGCGCCGCTATGGCTGCGCCATACGCGGCGCATTGACCGGTCGCTATGGCTACGCCATACGCGCCGGTTACTTTTTGGGGGCATTTCAGTTGCAATAGATATCCATTTGGCCTTTTATCAACTCAGGGACAATCTATGGGAATGCCCCTGAATATTTTGCATGATATAAAAGTTTATCGTTGTATGAATAAACCATAAGAATGATGGTTTGATTTATTCATGATAATAATACATATAAATAGTGGCTTCCAAAACATTCCCTGGGTGATTCGTTGTCTCATCGAAATATTGTTCTATTTCAATGTAATTCAAATCATGACAATTGTCATAAGCTTCATTTTTAGAATCACATACATTGCTTTCAGAATCACCATCTGTTGGGTTATCTAATTCACATTTTGCATATTCGCTCCATTCTTTAATACATGCGGGCATTTCTGAATAATATTTGATACAAGCATCATTTACGATTGTCTTGAGTTCTTCAAGCTGAGCCTCGGTCATCATTCTTAAGTACTCATCTGTAGCACTCTCGTCTTCAAAATTCTCTTCTATTTCGATAGCACATACTTTTTTAACGACATTTTGTTCTTCTTCTGTAAGGGGGCGGATGCTATTTTTATTCCATTTGCTAATAACAGCACCAATAGCTTCTTGAATATTGTATGTTGTATTATCGTAGTCCTTTTCTGTTCTATGATAATCATTACATTTATATGATATGTCCGACAATTCTAAGCATGCAGCCATATCTGGTGTTTCGATGCAGGTATTATATTCTTCATTATCCCCACGAAGACAATCATATATGCCATCTTCATCGCCACAGTTAGCTAAACAGGCATCTTTTTGGCTTTTCCAATCACTATAATCTTTTGAACCCCAGCAGTTTACAGTCGCTAAATTTTCAGTTCTGCAGATGGGGATATTGGAATAATAATTGACGCAATAAGGAATGACAGACTCTCTGAGTTTCTCTATTTTTTCCTGTGGATAGCTTGCTTGATCGTAAAATATCTCATCCAACTCTTCGCCGACCAGATATTCACATCCTTTGTATAGGGGAGCATCTTTGTCCTGCGCGTTGTCATCGTATATCAGAATATCGTCAGGCACATTACAATCGCTGCAGGCAACACTCAAAGCCGATGCCAGAATAAAAGAACACAATAGAAATGATTTTTTCATAGATTAACTCCTAAATGTTAAAGACGATATATGGATCGTCTGAGTGGATTGACTAGGGAAAGCTAACGCGATATGAAAATCGTGTCCCCACTTCTATGGCTGCGCCATAGGCATCAATTTTATAGTGAAGTGATTTCTTTATGGGCAGCTATAAATTTTGAATTTATAACTTCAGGGACAATCTATGGGAATGTCCCTGAAGTTTTTAAATATCTATTAAATGTCTGTCATCACATGATTGAAATTACGTTCTCGCAGGTCTTTTCTTGAAATAAAGAAGTGAACGATGCGATCGCCGCCCCATTGGAATCCATCGAATGATGGCAACTGGAGCAAAAGAACATTGGGGGTACGAATGCCAGGGAAGCGCGGGTCTTCCATGCGAATATCATTTTTGCCATGGAATGTTGGATAGCCGCCCATCTGAATGACGAAATCTTGGGCTTTGCCGGGTTTAAATTCGCGGCGAAGCTGATTCATGGCATCCATTCGGGCTGTACGCAATGCCATCATATCGCTGTCTGATGGATTGGCAGGCAGGAGATCGCTGCAATAACGGTCGAGCATGGCTTGGAACGGGAAGTCATCCCAGCAAATGAATTGCTGTGTGTCTGAACCTTTCAACATGAGGAAGCGTCGGCAATCAAAAGGCATCGTTGTCAATTTGCCTTCGAACTGTGAAGTATCAGGTTTATAGCCGTTTGTGGCAATACTCGTATAACTCGGCACTTCTGGGATGTAACGCACGCGCCATGCGGTTTGCTGGGTCGGATGTTTGTGGGCTGCAAAAGCATGTGGATCCGGATCGATAAAGAACTGAAGCAATCCGTCAGTGGGAAAATCCGGCTGTTTGGGCATGGTGGCAAAGTTAATTTGTGCCAGTAAGAAGAGTTCGCCGTCAGTTTGCAAATTGCGAGGCACTTTTTTGTCTTCGGGGACATAATAAGGGCCACCAATTTTGGTATCGAGCAAGGCGTGAGGTCTTCGATCAAAATTCAGTAGGATATTGGGTTCAAAACGGTGTTTTCTCAGTCTGTGAACAATGCGTTCTGTCATGCTCATGCCTGCTTCAGGATCTTGAGCTTGGACTGATTGAGGAGCTGTAAAATCACTCCAACGCGGACCCACTGGAGCTGCCGGTGCTTGCGGTGCGATTTCATTAAAGACGGGAGCCGCCGGTGTTTCAGGTTTGATTTCATTAAAGACGGGAGCCGCCGGTGTTTCAGGTTTGATTTCATTAAAGACGGGAGCCGCCGGTGTTTCAGGTTTGATTTCATTAAAGACGGGAGCCGCCGGTGTTTCA
>JAGBXG010000445.1 GCA_017629415.1 Pseudomonadota bacterium
AAAAACAGCGCGGCGTCTGGAGGCCAAAGGCCGACATAGTCCGCGCGCGCGCCGGGCGTATGGAGGCCGAAGGCCGACATAGCCTGTGCTATACAATATGTGCTACTCTAGGTAGACTATCGTTTCTGCGGTTCGATATGCCGCTTTTGTTCGTTTTTTTAGGTGATTTATTTTTAGGACATGACAGATATGCACAAACTTCTCATTCTTGACGGCGGCATGGGCACGATGATTCAGCGTTACGGCTTGACTGAAGCGGATTATCGCGGGACGCAGTTTGCGGCGCATGCGCACGCGCTCAAAGGCAATAACGATGTGCTGCCGATGACGCGGCCCGATGTGATTGGGGCGATTCATAGCGAGTATCTGCGCGCTGGTGCGGATATGATTGAGACATGCACGTTTAATGCGAATGCGGTGTCGCAGGCGGAGTATGGGCTATCTGAGCATGTGAGAGCGATGAATTTGGCGGCTGCGCGCGTGGCCAGGCAGGCGGCTGACGAAGTTGAAGCCGAGACGGGGCGGCGTTGTCTGGTGGCCGGGTCGGTCGGTCCGACGAGCGTCAGTCTTTCGATGGCGGCGGATGTCGATAATCCTGCGAAAAGACCGTTCGATTTTGATACGCTTGCGGCTGCTTATGAAGAACAGATGGATGCGCTGATGGAAGGCGGCGTGGATCGCATTTTGATCGAGACGTGTTTTGATACGCTGAATGCGAAAGCCGCTTGTTATGCGTTCCGGCGCGTGTGCGAACGGAGGCAGTGCAGCTTGCCGCTGATGATTTCGGCATCTTTGGCCGATAAAGCCGGTCGTTTGTTGAGCGGTCAGACTTTGGAAGCGTTTATCCATACGATGGTGCCGTTTAAACCTGCCAGTATCGGCTTAAATTGCGGTTTTGGCGTGCAGGATATGATGGGGTTTTTGCCGACGTTGGTTGCTCATGTGCCGGCTGATATTGCCATCAGCTGTTATCCGAATGCCGGTTTACCGGATGCGGATGGCGGCTATCATGACGATGCGCGTCAAACGGCTCAATGGCTTGCCGATGCTGCACAGAAAGGCTGGATCGATATTGCCGGCGGCTGCTGTGGTACAACGCCGCAACATATTGCGGCCATTGCTGAGGCTTTTGGGCAGATTTCTTGTCGTGAAATGCGAAAACCGACGTTTGATCACGAAAAATGCGCCGTTTTTACCGGTTTGGAGGCTTTTGCAACCGGCGGCGAACGCATGATGATTGCCGAACGCGCCAATGTTGCGGGATCGCGCAAATTCCGACGCATGATCGAAGAAAAAACATGGGATGAAGCCCTGAATATTGCGCGTCAGCAGATGAAAAATCAAAATGCACATTTGATCGATGTCTGTATGGATGCGCCCATGCTGGATGCTCAGGCTGCCATGGTTGAATTTTTGCGCAGAATGGCTGCTGAAGCTGATATTTCACGATATCCCGTGTGCATCGATAGCAGCGATTTTGAGGTTGTTCGCGCCGGATTGCGCCAATGTCAGGGTCGCTGCCTTGTCAATTCGATCAGCCTCAAAGAAGGTGAAGAGGCATTTTTGAAAAAGGCCAAAGAAATTAGGGATTTGGGTGCTGCCGTTGTCGTTATGGCTTTCGATGAACAAGGTCAGGCCGCCGATACCGAACGCCGTGTGCAGATTCTGTCTCGTGCCATCGATTTGCTCCTGAAAAAAGCCAACTATCGAACGACTGATATCGTCATTGATCCCAATATTTTGGCGATTGGCACGGGTATGGCCGAACATGCCGGACAAGCTATCAGCTTTGTTGAATGTTGTCGGCAAATGCTTGCCCAATATCCCGGCATCCAAACTGTGGGTGGCTTGAGCAATTTGTCCTTCTCGTTCCGGGGACGCGATGATGTGCGCCAGACGATTCATGCCGAATTTTTAGAATATGCCGGCCATGATTTGACGATGGTGATTGCCAATCCCGGCGATCCTGCGGCTTCACAGCTGCCTGAATCAAGCCCGGTTGAACTGGCACGCGATCTCGTGCTGTGCCGCAATGATAATGCCACTGACAATATGTTGGCTTGGATGGCTCAAAATGCCCCTCAAAAACATCAAACGATATCTGCGAAACGCGATGATTTGGGCGAAATCACCGATCCTGCCTTGCGTCTTTGTGTTGCCTTTTCGCGAGGGGAAACCGCATATCTTGCCGACGATATTGCCGCACTTGCCCAAAAAATGACCTCCCTCCAGGTCATTGAAGGCCCGTTGATGACTGCAATGAACGAAGTCGGCCGTCTTTTTGGCGAAGGTAAAATGTTTTTGCCGCAAATCGTTAAAGCTGCGCGCATGATGAAACAAGCTATTGCCTGTTTGGAAATGCCCGAGGCTACTGCAGATGCCCCAAGATTGCGCAAACGTGTGCTGATTGCCACGGTTTTTGGCGATGTTCATGATATTGGGAAAAATATCGTCAATGTGGTGCTGGCATGTAATGGTTATGAAGTCATCGATCTCGGGGTCATGGTTGAAACCGCCAAAATCGTGGAAGAAGCCCAAAAACATCAGGTGGATGCCATTGGTTTGAGCGGTTTGATTTCGCCGTCACTTAATGTCATGGTCGAAGTGGCTCAAGCATTGAAAGAAGCCGGCATTTGCGTGCCCTTGTTTGTGGGTGGGGCAGCCACCAATGATGCCTTTGCTGCCATTAAGCTTGCTCCGGCTTATGCGCCCGGCATCGCCTGTCATATTGCCGATGCCTCGCGAGTGCCCGGTGTCATTGGTCCGTGGCTGGCCGAAGAAACTCGCGGGGAGACTGAAAACCAAATTTTGGCAAAACATGAGCAAATTCGTGCCGCTTGGCAACGCAAAACCGAGAACCTTTCCTTGCGTTCCCTGGCTCAAAGCCGTGCCGAAGCCCCCGCACGCCAGTTTGCGCCGGCACTCGTGCAAGCTTTGAATCATGTGGCAGCTTTGGGATGTCAAAAACTCGAGTGGACACCCTCGGAATTGCTGCCCCACATTCAATGGCATCGATTGGTCAAAGTTGCAACCGGCGGTCGTTGCCATTGCGCCGATGGCTTGTGTGAACGGGAACAACAGTTGATCGAAACGGCCAAACGTATTGCCGCCGCTGCAGAACAAACGCCGGGATGCCTCGTCACGCAAGCCCGGCTCCAATTCGTCAAAGCTAAACCCCAGGATGAAGACATTCTTTTGCTCGATGATAACGGGAAAACGACAGCCACACTCTTTGGGTTCAGAGCTCAAGAAACTAAACTTGCAGCTCATGCACTGGCGGATTTTGTCGCGCCGCAAGATGGTGTTGTTGGGCTCTTTGCCCTAACTTGTCACATCGGTTCCCCCAAAATGCATCTCGACAATGTCGAAGATGAACTCATTGAGATGGTATTGTCGACTTTGGCTACCGCTTTTGTCGATATTGCTAACGATGTTTTGCACGAAATTACCGTTGCCCCCCTTGGCAACTATATTTGTCCGGCTTCCGGTTACCCCATCAGCCCCGATCATACCCTTAAAACAGATATCTTGCGTCTGCTTAAAGCTGATGAAATAGGCATTCAGCTGACCGAAAGCGGCATGATGAACCCCCTGGCATCCATCTGTGGATTTACCCTCGTACATCCCGATGCCGCTTACTTTTCATTAGGTACCATCGGCGATGATCAATGGAGCGATTATGCCCGACGCCGCCACCTGGACGTCGCCGCAATCAAACAATACTGCGGGAAATAGGGGCTTTTGGGTGGGGCTTTGCCCCGGACCCCACCAAAGGGCGCTGCCCTTTGGAATCCTGCCAAAGGGGCTGAGCCCCTTTGGAATCCCGCAATATGGGGCGGTTTTCGGGAGTTAGCCGGATACTGGTTGCTGAACTTTTTGGGGCGAAATGGGAACCCTGTATCCCATTCCGCTTGGGTAAGTTTTAACACTTCGTGAATGCTGACGTTTTTTGCCGCCAGTTGGATGTGATTTCGAGAAAACAAGGCAAAAAACGAGTTTGCTTTGATGAGCACAGCGAATCAGGTTTCTCTCCATGGATGGAGAGAACGCCCGAAGGGCGATAGTGAGGTCAAAAAAGTCCCCCTCTCTGCCGGAGATGGGCTTTGGGGTGAGGCCAGATGAGCGCAGCAAAAGAGTTACATCAGTTTAAAAGCCATAATAAATTGAGTGCCATGCGGTTCAATGGGATGAACGGTAATGGTGGCTTTGTGTTCGTCGATAATTTTTTTGACAATTGAGAGTCCCAAGCCTGTGCCACCTTTTTTTCCGCTTGTGACAAAGGCATCAAATACGGAATTTGCGATTTGTGCTGGGATACCGGGGCCATTATCTGCAATAGAAAGATAGGCGTATTGGTTATCGGTGTATGTCGATATTGTGATTTGTCCATGATGATCAATGGCTTCCATGGCGTTTTTGACGAGATTGACGATGACGCGCTGAAGTTTGTCATCATCACATGATATTTTGCCTTGGAATTTTTCATTGCGTTTGATTTCGATATGTCGATTTTCGGCTTCGGTGCGCAAAAGATCGATGGCTTGATTGAGCATGGTATGGAGATCGTTGGGTCGAAGTATGATGGCTGATTCCCCGCGAGCAAATTGCAGAATTTCAGCACTCATGTTGGTTAATGTACGAATCTGACGTTCGACCACTTTGGCGTATTGAGTGCGGCGTTCCGGATTGTTTTCATCGGTCATAATATCGACATAGCCGGAAATATTGGCCAGTGGTGTTTTCATGTCATGAAGCAGCGATGACATCATTTGACCGATGGTGAAAAGGCGTTGTTTCTTTTCAGCCTCAACGCGATCCATTTGTGTGCTGACGGCTGGGGCAATATGTGCGGCAAAAAGTGCTGCTAATTTGGCATCTGACGATTGAAAATACCCTGGTACAGGATTTTGAGTGCCCAAAATCAAGGCACCAATCGGATTGTCTTCAGCCAACAGAGGGGCCAAAAGAACGGAATTTAAAGCATATCCTAGAATATGTTCGGTTTGTTCGGGCAAACTTTCGGTTTCGCGAATGCAAAAACGCGTGCATTCCCCTTGATGAATGGCATTTTTCAAAAAACATGGGCATTTTTCGGGTTGGTCTTGGCGGTAAACGATATCATTTTCTGATGATTGAGCAGCAAAAAGTCGATTTTGTTCGCCATGAAAGACAAAGATGGCGGCAAATTCAACGCGAAAAGCCTGCATACATTTGGCGAGCATGCGTTCGAACAGGGATTTTAAGTTGGGGGCAACGGCAGCTTCACATTCGAGCTCATAGAGCATATCGAGTTCGTCATTTTTTTGTTTCAGTCGTTCGTGGGCCTCAAGGAGTTCTTCATTTTTTTCTTGGAGGTGTCGATGTGCTTCTAGGAGTTCTGCATTTTTATTGGCCAAAGAGGTATAAAACTGATGCTGAGTCAGGCTTACCCCAATCTGTGCGCATATCGATGTCATCATATCCTCGTCGTTTTGTGAAAAATAGTCGCCGTTGATCTTATTGATGACTTGGACCACGCCCAGCAGATCGCGTTGAATGTTCATAATGGGCGCGGTCAGGCACGAGCGCGTCACAAAACCAGTCTTTCGATCGTTGGTCGGATCAAAAAGTGAACATTGATAGACATCACGAATATTGAGCATCTCGCGTTGTTTGGCAACGGTTCCGGCAATGCCCTGACCAAAGGGGATTTCAAGGACACCCGTGCCTTCTGCGATAAACGATTTCAGATAAGGTTTATCCTGGTGATGTTCGACGAGATATATCGTCGTACGTTCGGCGCGCATCAGCTGAGTCGTATTGTCGCAAATACTCTTAAGAATGGTCTCAATCCCGACATCTGAACCGACAATGGAGGCAATGTTTAAAAATGCCGCCAACTGTTCTACTGTACGCAGATGCTTTTCGTGTGCATCTTTAAGCATATACCAGTCATCATTCTCATGAAGATGAATGGATCCCGATAAATCTTCGGAGGACTTCGCGAGCAAGTTTCGTTTCAGGCTGTCTGTAGTCATGATATCACTCTGATTGTGACGCGTTGTAACATCTGTTACGTGAATGCTTATTCCCTTGAATTATCTGAAAAAATTACAAATGAAACAAGAACGATATTTTTTGAAAATATTTTTTTATTCGTTTTAAATCGACACCATGATGCCTTGCGCGTATATGTAAAACGTGTGTGCAGTATCGAGATGATACCTGCAGAAGCATCTTTTCAGGATGCATGCTCGCGGATGGCGTTCATTCGTATTATTTTGCATCATGGATGCAAAGAGAGAGACGGTTATGTCAAAAAAGCTTTTTGTCGGTGGTTTGGCTTGGGCTACAACTTCGGAAAGTCTGCGCAAGGCTTTCGAAGTTTACGGGGATGTGGCTGAAGCCAAAGTTATTACAGACCGTGAAACCGGTCGTTCACGCGGATTCGGCTTTGTCACCATGACAAATGCAGCGGATGCCGATGCAGCTATTACCGCAATGGATGGCAAAGAGCTTGATGGACGTGCTGTTCGCGTCAATGAAGCCAGCCCTTCCAATAAATCCGGCGGCCGTCGTCCTAACAGACGCGATAGCTGATAAATCTATCAAAGCTCGTCATTCCCACATGGCGAGCTTTTTTTTTCCATCAATCTTTTTTATCAATATAAAAATGGAAAAAAAAAACCGCCGTAAAGCGGTTTTTTTATATTTCAATGAAATCCTAGTGTTTGGATTTTTTCTTGGATTTCTTGGGTGCCGGTGCATCTTCAGCAGCCGAAGTGTCTGCAGAGTCATCGCTTGTTTCCACTGTTTCTTCAGCGGCAGCATCAACGGTTTCTTCGATCGGTGTTTCAACGACGGCATCTTCGACCGGCGTTTCAACGACAGCATCTTCGACCGGTGCATCAACGACAGCATCTTCGACCGGTGCATCAACGACGGTTTCTTCGACCGGTGTTTCAACGACGGTTTCTTCGACCGGTGTTTCAACGACGGTTTCTTCGACCGATGCGCAGCAGGCTTCACAGTCGCTCAGAATCAGGCGTTCAATGGCGGCATGCACGCGAGTGGCGTCTGCAGCATTTGTTTTCAAATAGGCAAGCAGGCATTTGAGCTGGCAATCGTCGAGACTTTCCAGTTCATCTTTGATGCCAACCGTTCTGCGCCAGTTGTTTAAAACATTGCGAGCCGACTGATAGTCAAAACGCATTTCGAGATAGTTCATAATTTGGGTTTTGGATGCGCCCATAAAAACCTCCTACAAAGTGTCAAAAAAATTATTCTGCAGGTTCTACCGGCGCACCTTCCATGCCCATGGCATCGGCAGTTGTGCGCTGTTCTTCATTAATGGTCAGGCGATGTGCCGTTTTGCCGCGCTGCGGAAATTCAAAACATTTGTAGCAAAATGCCTGATGTGAGCCATCTTCCTGTTCCTCAACGACCCATCCGCCGGAAAGACCGCGAACTTCGAAGGCTTCCCATTTTAGGCGCGTACCGCAATAATGGCAACGGCCCTGGCGAACTTTAAAAATTTCGTAACGTTGTTTTTCGTCCATGATCAGCTCTAAAGATAAAAGTGAATAAAATCTATCTGACTTTTGGGTGTATTCGGCTTTTTGGCGTATGCCAAATACGCCGGATTTTAGCTTCGCTATGTCGAGCCTGACGGCTCTTCATACGCTTCGCCATGGTGTGGGGTATCCGGCTTTTTGGCGTATGCCAAATACGCCGGATTTGGGCTTCGCTATGTCGAGCCTGACGGCTCTTCATACGCTTCGCCCATTTTTTAGTGCATCCCCGAGTTTTACCGGATCGGGGCGTTGCGGGGCGGCAGCCCCGCATTGGGGGTAGGCGCGTATTGGCGCAGCCAATAGCGCCGCAGGGGGCTTAGCCCCCTAAAAGGAAAACTGCATGGTTCAAAGATTTCTGAGAACATGCAAAGTTCAAGGCATTACAGCGCCTGATAGAACCAGAAGCGATACATATTGATATCACGTGCGGCGGTCACAGCTTTTTGTGTCACTTTCAGGACTTCGCTGGAAACGAATTCGGCCGGGATGAGGAACGGCCAGTTACGCCAACGGAAGCGTTTATCGGAGCCCGCGCATTGTGAAATACCCACGCGGACGTCGTTGGCGGAGTATTCGATTTCGAAGTCCCCGCGAGCATAGTCCATACGGCGGAGGAGCATAATCGGGCGGTTGGGGGTGACATTATGGACTTCAAATGAAGTGTAGCCGCCTTCATGAGCGATACCGACGTCTTCGACGGTGACGCCGTCCGGGTAACGAATGCGCTGACGGGCGCGCCAAGAATCGCGAGCTTCCAAAATTTGGAACATGTGTGCGGTTTCGCTGTCTTTGTTCAAGACATCGATCATATCGATCAAAGTCCATTCCTGGCCATCGATGGTGATGACTTCGGGCATGTCACCGCTCAATTCTTTCAGGCGTGTCCATTCCTGTGAAATTTCGTTTTCACCATTTTCCAGTACAGTTGGTGCCAGTTCTTCGCCGACGATTGCGGAAAGTGACAAAGAGCCTTTTTCTTTGACGGCAATGACCTGATCCAAGCTGTTGAAATTGATGAGTTCATTTTCGTCGATCAAGAGTGCTTTATCGTCCACGAGATCGCGGAACACTTCCACCGAGTGTTTGAACTGACCGAAGTCTTTCATGGCTTTCAAGGTCGGTTTAGTGGCTTCGATTTCTGTGATGGTATCCCATTCGAGGTTACCGATATCGGACAAGAGCGGCATAATATTCTGGGGACCGACGGTGCCGGATTCGAGCAACATATCGATCATCATCAAGCCCAGAGCCGCGCCGTTGGCGGCGAGAACTTTTTTATCGCGAGCCATGCGATAGTAGGAATCACGCTGACCGCGAATAATTTTGCGCAAACGATTGATGAGTTCCATCGGCAGGTAACCGCCGACGACGCCCGCGCGAGGCACGAAACGCAGATCGATTTCATTCGGGCCGGGTTCCATGGGATCTTTGGCATCCGTAATTTTCTTGGCATCTTCGGTCAGATAAACGCGTGCGATTTCGACTTCACGGGAAATATCCGGTTCTGTGATTGAAATTTCAATCGCGGCTTTTTCCTGAATGCGGCGATGACCTTTGAAATCAAGATTTTCTTTATAAGAAATGAAATCGGTGAATTCTTCGACGTATTTCACGACGAAATAAATCGTCAAAGGAAGTTTGAAATCTGCCTTATTGATGGCTTTGATTTCTGTTTCATAAAGAATGATATCGTTGCCCTGACCGTCAATGGCATAACCCGGTGAAACCTCGACCGACATATCTGCACGACCGCGAGCGCGGACTTTCAGTTCCTGACGATATCCGGGAACCATGCCGGCCCCATGAAAACAGCGGTTATGGAGTTTGTGTTTTTCGACATGATACCGTTCAGCATCATTCCAGTCCTTGGTTGTCGTTACAAAACCCTTGAAAAAATTAATTCTCTTAAATCCCTGGTCTTCAGCCATGATCTCCACCTGATGCGCAAGCTCTGAGAAACCCTCAGAGAATGTCTATATGATGAAATAATTTATTGAGATGATGCATAACGCATTTTAACGGATTTCAGAATACCGAAAAAATACGTTTTATTCTTCGCCCGGAAGCCGTTCAACTTCTGCTTCACCAAGCTCCACAATTTCTTCGCCGGAACCGATAACATAGCCGGAATCTTCGTCGCCGACCATGAGTTGGAATTCCGAGAGTGCCACTTTTTTGCCCTTGAAACGAAGATAATACATCGTATGAGCAGGTTTTTCGGCACGAATAATGTCGTGAATCTTGATAATCGTATGTTCCGAAACCTCTTCAGGTTCGAGCGGAATATCGACGATAAAACAGTGAGAAACATTCACTTGCGGGAAAATGATGGTGTCGATATCCATCGTGGAATGCACACCAATCTGGAAACCATGGAAAGGCCAGGCATTTTCGATAATCTCAGGTTCTACGCCTGTAAATATCGATAAAAATAACTTCAAACCTTTCACGGTGCCACGGATGCGATAATAATCTACCGCGCGACGCAGCAAATAACGTTTTTTACCTTCGGGCCAGTCTTCATCTAAAACAAACCCAATCCAGCTTGCAAGCCAAGGTAAAAACTTCTCCGGCGTCTCATATGGATCAAACATGCTTGCGATGTTGTTGACATTGATCGCCACCGAATCAAACATGTGGCGAATAATCCACAGAAAATCGCGAAGATGCGTATGACCCTCATATATCGCCGTGCGATATATCCCAGGTAAAAATTCACAAAATGAACGCTGGGCGACATGAATCGTCACGATCGTGTCGGCATCGACGATCTGACCTTTCGGCGGATCCTGACTCAACACGGTCATTGGCGTTTCAAAACTTTCTTCGTAAAAAAGATCAGGCTTCGGAAATCCATTCAGCTCCAGATAGATCGAAGCATCGGCCGCCGTCAGCCCTTCAAGATCAGGAACGCTCAGTTTTCTTTTCGTTTGTACGCGCATTTCCTACTCCAGAGAATGGCTCGATAATACACAGTTACATCACGCGTTCGCGTGTTTTCTCTGTAATATCGACATTGACGAGATACGGCAGACCCTTAGGCCCGAGTTTAATTTGATCGACAAACATGCCTTTGTCTTCATCCAAAATTTGGACGCGATCGACAAAGTCCACGCCTTCGACATTTTCAATAATCTGATAAAGATCAACCTTCAGAACACTGCGACCAAATTTCCAGCCTTTGCCGTCGCGGCCACCCACAATCGGATGTAAGAAACGGCGAAGCGCCTTATTAATATCGCGTTTCAAACGTTCGCTGGCACCTGTCGATGTGCGGATAATATCCAGGTAAACGCTCATTTCCGTGTATTGTGGACGTTCGACGTTCACTTTAACAGTAATCAGACGGCGTTCATCTAAATAGGCTTTTACACGACGCAACAGCTCTGTTGTCGGAACAAGCTTCTTGTCATATTCTTCTTTCTGTTCGTCAAATTTAGGCACGACAACGATCGTGACAGCACCTTCGCGTTCGGTCGAAGGCAAGCAGCATGTACGCGCAATGGCATTTGAACTCTGAAGTGACAAAACTTCAAAGTCTTCCTGGGTGACGGCACGATAACGGCTCTTGATGACATAAGGTCCGCGTTGTTTGACAGATTCAAGCGTTTCAACATCACTGCCGCCGGCACCTGGATAATGGTTGGTCACACCATCAATATAGGCAATAGCCTGACGGATTGTCGTTGCCTGGTTCACACCAATGTTCCCTTTCACGCCGCCGCCCACGCAATAATGTGATGTACGGACGTTCTGATCGAGCAAAGGCACCATCATGCCGCGCGTACCATCACCAAATCGAACCTTACCGGTCAGACGATCCAAGCGGTAATGACGGCTGCGGTCATTCGACATGAAGAAGCTTTCAACATTCTCCCAGCGAACCCAGTAACCGCCCAAACGCGTGTCTTCCTGAATAAACGGTGTGTCGCCATAAAGTTCTTTTAATGCCGTGATTTCTTCATCTCGCGGCATTTCTTTTTCGCGAACCCAAATTTCTTCACCCTCAAGAACAGGTGTATTCAGGAATTTGAAAACCTGATTCGGGGTGCCGCGACCCGTGCCCATGATCTCATAATTCATCGTGCGGCGGTTGATCGCTTCAACGGTATTGAAAAGAATATGATCAATCTGCGGAAGTTCCTCATAACCGCCCATCTCCAAACGTACGCGCAGCCAGAAAAGATTCTCGCCAAACTTGCGCGTCGGGGCCATGTTCTTCGGACCTAAAAATTCGAGATAACCCGATTCGGTAAATGCACGAGTGCCGTCTGTCACATTCAGATCTTCCCACTCTTTACCATTCCAGAATTCCCAGACCAGCTTCTTGTTGCCATAGTACTCTTCTTCCATCTTCTGATAGTACTGGCGCAGGAAACGTTCATCCTCGTGTTTGCGTTCAATTTTGCCCGCTGTACGTGTCAGAACATGGACGTAAATCTGAACGCGTTCGTTCGGGAAAGGTCCGTTCATACCGAAGTACATGGACGGATTCTCATCGGGAATCGGTTCAAACACTTGGGTCAAAGACAAATCTTCGCTCAGCGCTGCCGTCACATCTTCATAACGGAAATCGTTATAAGTCAAAACGCGAGGCGGTGTCTGGCTGGCTTCCTCATACTTGATGCGGACTGATTTCATTTGAGGCGGACGCAGGGGACGTTCATCAAACCAAGCCCATTTGTCGCCATCGAGCATGTACATACCCGGAACGCCGTAATCGCCTTGTAAAATACGCGCACGGATGAAATAGGCTTCCTGATCCGAAACTTCGACTTTCGACATATTTTCGGGAACGGTGAAACTGACGGTACCATTGCGTGTGAAGCAATAAGTCGAATCATCAAATTCCACACCCTTGAGGGATTCTTCCACGCCTTTGGGATTAACCACACCGATGCGCTGCCACTGACGTCCGTCGTAAAATTCCCAAGCGATCTGAAGATCCGAAGACGGATTCAATCCCTGAACAGCAATGACATCGGCAAGTTCAAAGTCGATGCGGATACGTGCTGCCGCATGGCCAAAAAGTTCGTCATTGCCAATGTAGAATGCACTGTCAATGCCCGGCTCTTTGTGGAACGGATAAAAGGCTTTGCTCAAATCTGTCGGGATAAAATCGTTGCTTTCTGTCTGGGTCAACGCTTTATCGGGCAAAATGCCTTCGCCGAGAATCTCAATACGCATTTTGAGACGTTCGACATTTGTCATATCAGTATTCTGGGGCACATTTACGAGATGTGCGCGAATCCAGAAGCCTTTTTCATCGTTGACAACGGTTTCTTCCATGCTGTCAACGCCCTCAAAGGCAACCCAGCCAATCGGCAGTTCTTGTGTTGAAGGCTCGAGTTCACGCCAGCGATGACCGTTCCAGTATTCCCATTCACACAACGTCGGAAAATCGGTATCCGGACTGTCTGGAGTTTCCACACCGATAATCAAAAGGGCTTCTTCGCTGAGCACTTCGAGGCGCGGATCCATAAAATACAGATAACGTTCAACGCGCTGACAGCCCATGAAGGCTTCAAAAGATTGCCCAGGACGTCCGTAAATATACGGCGTATTATCGGCATATGCATCGTGGAATTGAGAAAAACAGCGAACAATAGAAGTCGGAAGAACAACGAGATCTTTCAAGGTCTCAAAAACGATGGGGTCTTCATCGCTTTTATAGTTTGTGGCTACACTTGTACCGGCAGGAACGACCTGATAATTGCGCGCTCCCGGAACAAGGCTGAATGTCAGGTGGCAATGCGCAGGTTGCGGTGGCTGAAGATCAATCCCCATCAGGTTTAAAAATGCCAAATAGTTCTTCTCACCCACGCGATTGAGACGATAAAGCAAGACTTCAATCAGCCAGGCAAAGAGTTCAAGCAGCGTAATACCAGGATCTGACGCGTTGTGATTCGTCCATTCCGGGCAGTATTTCGGTATCAGTTCTACGGCCTCGCGGACGAGATCTTCCCATTTGCGATCGTCCAGTTTCGGTAATGGAATCATACTTCTCCCTCTTTACGAAGATAAAATGGATAAACCAGATTCGATTTTGTGTTGGTCTTCCGAATTGTATATGAAATCGTCACATTCATGCGGCTCTGTTCTGAACTATCGGGCTGAGCCTCCACCTCGATGTCGGCCACACGAGGCTCAAATTCCATCAAGGCACGCTTCACTTCATATTCTATCTTGGCTGCTGTTATCGCCGTGTTCGGCTCAAACAAAATATCATGAATGGCACAGCCATAATTTGGGCGTTTCATACGTTCGCCGGGTGCCGTGCCAAGTATCAGCATCATACTCTGACGAATATTCTCATCATCAGAGCTCATTTCTGTGCCGCCCAGGGCATCTATCTGCATCGGAAAAGAAAATCCGCTGCCGATAATCTTGCTCTTTGCCATTGCTGTCACCGATCCTTATCAATAAGCACTGATGCCTTCAATCCAGCGCCCGCATTCCGTGCATTTCACGCTGATTGTTGCGCCTTCTGTATCGACTTCAACGGCCTTCTTGTCGCAAAATGGACATACAAGCCCATCCACGTGACCATTCATCACATCGTCAAGCACATCCTGCCATACCGAAAGTTCATCATAATCACATTCTGACATCGCATCTCCTCCCAATGAGTTTCAATGAGTTTAGTTAGACCGTTTCCGCAGCAAATGCCGCGAGGTGACAGATGATAGAGGTTCTGCAGGCCTTCTTGGCCTGCCATCGCTCTCATAATCATTTAAAATATCGTAAGCAAAAAACTTAGGCGTTTGCGCGGATATGCAAAATATCACCGTCTTGAGTAATATAACCTTTGCCTTCAAGCTTGAATTTGCCAGCTTCTTTGACAGCCGCTTCGCTTCCAAGTTCAAGAAGATCAGCGCTCGTCATCTTTTCAGCGCGAATGAAATGTTTGGCCAAATCAGTGTGAATACGACCGGCACTTTCCTGAGCTGTCGAACCATTACGAACTGTCCAGGCGCGAACTTCGTCTTCACCCACTGTAAAGAATGAAATCAAATCAAGCATGCCGTAAGCCGCGCGAATAAAACGATCGCGAGCCGTTGCCGTAATGCCAAGATCCGCCAAGAAATCAGCTTGGTCTTCTTCCGGAAGCAAAGCAATTTCACTTTCTACACGCGCACTCAAGACAAATGTCGGTTCCTTCAATCCCAATGAGGCTGCCACCGATTCCGCATGCGCTTCATCGGCTTCCGATTCATCCACATTCACGACGATAATCGCAGGCTTGAGCGTCATCAGCTGATAACCGCGAAGCATATCTAACTCCGTTTTGTCCAGCTGAAGATCCTTTAACCACATTTCGTTTTCAAGCGCAGACTGCAGTTTCAAAAATAGCGCTTTTTCCTGCTCACTTGCCTTTTCCTTCTGCATGCGGCTTACTTTGCGCTCCACAATTTCCATATCACTCAACAGCAATTCGCTGAGCATGGAACGCGCTTCTCGGGCGGGTTCTACATCTGAATAACCATTCGAAAATCCGCGTACGACAATCGCAAGCAAATCTGCTTCACGAATCTTGCCTAAAACATTGCCGTCCAAACCTTTGCCTACGGCTGCACCGCTCATGACATCCACAAACTGAATCGTCGCATAAATCGTCTTCTTCGGATTATACATCGCACTTAACGCATCAATACGACTGTCAGGCACGCGCACTTCACGAATTTGCTGCTTCTGCTGAACAAGCTCTGCAGGATCTACGCCCGAAAGTGCTCCAAAAATGGTCGTTTTCCCGCTTCCCTCATAACCGATAATGCCGACTTTCAATGATTCCTCCTGGATAAAATAAACGAATGTCATGGCAGACGAATGTCGTTCTGACTAAACTTTTACAATACCATATTTGGCTGCTTTTCACACATTTTATTCGTAAGGTTGCGGAAACGATAACATAAAAAAAGCGGCGCGTATGGAGGGCGTATGCCCGACATAGCGTCGCTCAAGCCCGGCGTATGGGCTGTAAGACCATAGCCGGGCACCAAGATATATCATTTTGTCTTTTGCCGGTATTTGGATGCAATTTCGAGGAAGCAAG
>JAGBXG010000446.1 GCA_017629415.1 Pseudomonadota bacterium
AAAAAAGCGGCGCGTATGGAGGGCGTATGCCCGACATAGCGTCGCTCAAGCCCGGCGTATGGGCTGTAAGACCATAGCCGGGCACCAAGATATATCATTTTGTCTTTTGCCGGTATTTGGATGCAATTTCGAGGAAGCAAGGCATGAAAGGAGGGAGCGTGCTGGCGCACGTGACCGACTGGAATGACGATGCTGACGAAGAAAGTGCGCCAAAGCGCGAGCAAAAATCAGTTGACCTGTTCCGGACAGCCCTTAATTTGGCTGGCGGTTGTGGTGTTATCGTCTTCGATGCATTCGATAAATTCGCCGCGATCTTTACTTTCAGTGGGGGCATCGACAACGATTCGGATATCTGCTGGCGTTTCGATGGTTACGCGTTCATCCGAACCGGCGATTTGTCCTTTGTGATCCCACAAAAGTGTAGCGGTTGAAGTTTTACCCGGTGTCATGATGTCGGTGACCTTGGCTGAACCGAGATAGGCGCTGTCCGTGGTGCCGTTGATGTTGTCGGCATAAAATTGAATTTCCAGACCTGCACGAATCCCTAAAGATCCCTTGTTCGAGACTGTTGCTGTCAGTTTCATGATGCGCGATTCTGGGGTACAGGTGGAAATATCGCCCGTGATGGCATCGGCCACGAGGTTGGGCGCATTGAACAGGCCGCCGGGCTGCACATTTTGGCGGAAATTGTTCAAGCTTTTGATTTTCCAGTTCTGCTGTTCGGATTTGGGGACAGTGCCGTCTTCGTTGATGTTGGTCACATGGTAGTCGAACTGGTTCCAGATACGGCGTGTGCGCACCCAGTGGCCGTCCGGGTCTTCGAAGGCACGAACGCCAGTGGAATATTGCTTATAATAGTCATTGGAAGTGACAACGATTTCGCTGTTTCCATCGTTATCGACATCGACGACGAGCGGATATTCTATGAGTGTACCGCTGGAATTGGGAATGGGGGTAATCAGCAGTTCAGCTTTGTTATAATTATTATGTTCGGGATCGGGAATTCCGCTGCCGCTGCCTTTATAAACGTGTAATTCGAGTTCGTCTGCATAGAGTACTTCGGCGACACCGTCACCTTCGAAATCGAACAGGCTGGAACCTGTTGCCATGCTCGATGCATCTTGGGTGGTGAAGTCGGCCCAAATGATATTGCCGAATGCATCGAAAACGACATATGACCAAGTCGTGACGAGTCCGATATCAGGGCGTTTATCGCCATCAAAGTCGGCCACGACAAGGGGACCGCCGCCTGTTGAACATGTTTTACGTCGTTGTCGTTCAATGCCTTCTTTACCGCTTGAGGTTTCAAAGGTGGGATAATAGGCGCGATCGCAAGTACATTTGGTGCCGTCGTCGTACTTGCAGTTGGATGCTATGTGTTTTTCGGCATAGTCGTAGTCAATGGGCATTTCGCGTTCCCAAATCAGCTGGCGGCTGAATTTGCCTGTTTCTGCATTTTTAAAGACTTTGTAGGTTCGGATTTTTCCGGGGGGTGGTTTAGGAACATCGTTGGTGCCAAGACCGCCGCTTGAAAACACGATTTGTTCGACATCAAGACGGCCGTTTTCATTGTCGCTGATGAGGTCGATATCGGCGAGTACTGTGCCACTGGCGATACTGTCGGTGCTGATGCGTGTGCAAGTTTTGTCATAAATGGTGCTGCCGACGATTTCGGGTTCTCCGTCTCCATCGAGATCGGCGATGGTATGACCGCCGTGTCCAGCTCCAAAACTGCCTTTGCATCGATATTTGTATGTGCCAATGCCATTTTCATCTTCGGTATATTCGATGATACCGATGCTTGTGACGATTTCGGGATATTCGTCTCCTTCGAAGTTGGCAAATCTTGGAAATTGTCCGTCATCTAGGCGTGCAATTTCTTTAAATTCGTAGCCTGATGCATCGGTTTTAGGGACGAGATTTAGAATAACGAGTTTAGCATTGCCATTGTCATCAGCTCGGCGGACAACGATTTCGGGGTATTCGTCGTTGTTGACTTTGGCGGCACCGGGATCACGGCTTATATAGAACTTGATATCAGGGTGTGTGGCGATTTCAGTGCCGTCTGCACCGCTGATAACGCGAAGCACATTCATGCCGGTGTAGTGGCAACCGCTGACGTTTTTGGCAAACGTTGTAAAGATAAGATCAGGAATGTCATTTTCATCGATTTTGCCATCTCCATTGTCGTCTGTGAGGTTGATGATGGCTGGATTGTTCATGACCTGATCAAACTGGGGATGAACCGAGGGTTTGCCGTCAGGCATGCTGAGTGTCGGCCAGTGCCATTGAATGACGGGATTAAATGGACCTGTGGCCGGATGTACGGTGCAGGTGGCGGGCACATTTTCAATCAGCACACATGTTTTTGTCGATTCATCGCAGAATTCTTCAAATGAGCAGTCATTTGAGGTTTCGCAGGCTTTGCCACGCGGCAGACATGAGCCGTAAAGACAAAGTTCTGTGGCGTTGTCGCAGCAGAATTCTTCATTTTCGCCGCAGCGCGTATGTGTGGCGGCATCACATGCGATTTTGCACGTATTTTCTTCGCAGACATCGCCGACGGCACAGCAAACTTCGTTGCATCTGACACCGCCTTTGCAATCTTCTTTACATCGGCTGTCTTCGCAGACTTGATCGGCGTTACAGCAATAGGAAATGCCATAGATTGGATCGTCACAGCGCGTTTCTGTTTCATCACAAATGGCGGCGCAATGCCCAAATTCGGGGTCGCAGACATAGTTATTTTGGCAGCAAACGGTATTACATCTTGGAATATCGTTATCGCAGATGGGATTGCAGACTTGTTTGACCCAATCGCATGCGGTGCCTTCTTTACAGCATGCATCGCCGCAAGGTGTGGGACAAGGTTCGCATTGGCCTTCGACGCAGATATCTGAACCTTCGCATGCGGGAATGCATGTCGTGGCAGCATCTGCACATTCGCCCATGTAACAGATTTCGGTATCACGGCATCTGGCGCATGGATCGTCGGGGGCATAACAAATATCTTTGTTGCAGATTTCTGTTTCATCGCATTTGGCGCAAGGTTCATCGGCATTGTAACAAGTTTTCTGATGACAGACTTGGCCTTCTTGGCATTTGGCGCATGGATCGGTGGCTTTCAGACATTGATCATTGCGGCAGACTTCATATTTGTCGCATTTGGTACAAGGATCGTCGGCATCAAGGCATTGGTTGTTCCGGCAGACTTGTCCATCGGTGCATTGAGCACAAGGTGCATCGGCATCGTAACATGTTTCATCAAAACACACTTGGGCGGCATCACAAACAGCACAGGCATGAGATGCATCATAGCAGATACCGCCGACACAGACTTGTTCAATTTTGCATGATGCGCATGCGGCATTGTCATAACAAATGCCGGATTCGGAGCACACCTGGTTTTCTTCACATACACATAAGCCATCCTGTTGGGCATCGTTGGAACACGATGACAGTATAACCGCCGTCAAACTGACTATTGAGAGAATAAAACGTTTTTGATTCATAAAACTCCTGATTGAAAAAACCACTCAAACTCAATGATATATGAAAAGCGTTTTGTCATGATAAAAATCATCTCGTAAAAAATAGAAAAGTAGGAAATCTTAGCATCATAGAAAAGATGGATTGCTTTGGGGAGATATACATCTGGGGAGAAAAATAAAAAAGCGGCGCGTATGGAGGGCGTATGCCCGACATAGCGTCGCTCAAGCCCGGCGTATGGGCTGTAAGACCATAGCCGGGCACCAAGATATATCATTTTGTCTTTTGCCGGTATTTGGATGCAATTTCGAGGAAGCAAG
>JAGBXG010000447.1 GCA_017629415.1 Pseudomonadota bacterium
GCGAAGCGAATCAATCCGCCCTCTCCTGTTGGGAGAGGGCGGCCGCGATGCGGCATGGGGTGAGGTCATCGTCATTCTGTCGACAAAAAAAAAGGGTCAAATGACCCTTTTTTTAAGTTTTCATTTTATTAAAGCTTATTTCGTTTCTTCGGATTCAGCTTCCGCTGTGGCTTCTTTAGATTCTTTTTGCGTTTCTTCGGAACTATCGGTTTCGTTATCTTCTGGCGTTTTTTCTTTCAGCTGAAAGCGTGTGGTGTATTGAAGAGCCGTTTGATTTTTCCAAGGTCCCCAAATACACATGGCAAGGCCAGCAAAACCAATGACAACAAATGGAATACTGAGAATCTGACCCATGCGAAGGCCTTCTTCCATGACTTGATATTCTTTGAAGAATTCAACGCAGAATCTCATACTGAAATAAGAAATGAGAATCAGTGAAAAAGCCATGCCTAACGGCATTTGCTGATTTTTTCGTTTTTTATAATAAAAGTAAGTACCGAATATGACCAAGCCTGCAATGAGTCCCATGCCAGCTTCAAAAAGCTGTGATGGATATCTTGGAATCATATCGTAACGCGTAAAAATAAAAGCAAGAGGGGAATTGGGATCACAAGGCGCACCAACAATTTCAGAGTTAAAGAAATTGCCGAGGCGAATGCATACCATCGCAAATGGAATCGTAAATGCCATGCGATCAAGGGTAATACGGCATGGCGTTTTTCGAACAACATAATCATAAAGAATGCACGTTAAAATAATGCCAACAGCCGCACCATGACTGGCTAATCCGCCTTTCCAGAATTTGAGAATTTCGATGGGATGAGCCAGATAAAATTCGGGATCATAGAATAAGCAGTGTACCAATCGTGTACCCACAATCACAGCAATCATCATGGCATAAGTTAAATTGGTTGCTGTCTCAGGATCTTCATTTTCATCTTTGTAACGCCAGCGCAACATGAAATAACCGCCGGCAAGCGCAGCCGCAAAAAGAATACCGTAATAGCGGAGTTCAAAACCGCCAATTCGGATAAGCGCAGGATCAAAATCCCAGGTGATAAGACCCAGGGACGATAAAAAATCGAGCATTGTCAGTTTTCCCCTTGATAAATATTGATGAAACTCGGACAGAGATTGACTTAAAATAAGCTGTTTTAGGCATAAAACACCCTTATCATCCAGAGTTGTATTTATGCCCTAGAACGCTAAAATTTATCAACCTATACCAGAGCTGCTAAAAAAGCGAATATCAACATGAACGAAAAAAAACGTGAGAAATTGTTCCGCGATCCCGTCCACAATGTGATTCAATTTAATATGTCAGATGATGTGGATCGAATGCTGTTTTCACTGATTGATACAGATGTCGTTCAACGTTTGCGCCGTGTGTGCCAGCTAGGATTGGCAGGATTTGTCTATCATGGCGCAGAACATTCGAGATTTGGACATTCAGTAGGTACACAACATGTAGCAAAACGTATTTTTGATGCCGCAAATCCGCATGGAGATCCTTTCGAACGTGCCATCACAAGAGCTGCAGCATTGCTGCACGATGTCGGACATGCAGCTTTCAGTCATGCTTTTGAATCAGGCATTTCACAAATTTGCAGATTTGACCATGAATCTATGACTTGTGCGCATATTCTTCGCGAAGATGGCGATGTTTATCGTATTTTACACGATTTTGACCCGCGTATGCCCGAACGCGTAGTAGGTTGTATCGCACAAGAAACAGACGCTTGGTATCACCCCATTGTTTCCAGTCAGCTCGACGCCGATCGCATGGATTATATTCTTCGCGACGGTTATATGACGGGAATTCGTAATTATCTGTATGATATCGATCGCATTCTAGAAATGCTGGATCGGGATGAAACCGGCATTATCGTAGGTTATCGCGCCATCCATGCCGTCGAAACTTATTTGATAAGCCGCTATCATATGTATCAGCAGGTTTATCATCACAAAACAGTTCGCGGCGCTGAAAAAATGCTCGAGTCTATTTTCAGGCGTGTGGCTGACTTGGCTGCAGCTGGAGATGATTCTGTTTTTGCTGTCGGAAGAATGGGCGATCTTTTGAGGGATATCGTAAAAACCGGAAAAGTGAACCCAAGACTTTGTATGGCAGTTCATGATGCACATGCATGGGCGGCCATTGATATGTGGCGCGATTCAAAAGATCCTATTTTGTCAGAACTCTCTGGCAGCCTGCTTCACCGGCAATTCTTTAAAACCATCGAAATCCCAGATGATTTCAAACGACTTGTGCGATCCAATTGGACACAGCTAGAAGATGTCATGAGACATTATCACTATGATCCAAAATATTATTTATCACTCGACATGACAGTAAATCGAGCTTTTGCTCCTTATGCACCGGTCAGTGCGCCGTTATTGCCGTTCATGGATTCTCCTGTCGGCGGTCATCCCAATGCTGATATTCGTATTTGTATGCCAAATGGAGATGTCGTTTCAATTCAGGAAGCCAGCCCCATTGTCGATATGCTGACAAAAGTAAAAACTCAGGCAGCGCGTCTATGTTTCCCGGCACCCGTGCGTGAAGCTATCAAGAGTGCTTTGCGTGAAATGCATGTGATTTCATGATTTTTCCCAAGTATTTACGAAGGATTAAGGTTTACCCAAACACAATAGGATACAGGGTTCCCGTTGCGCCCCTAAGACGTTAGCAATCAGTACCCGTCTAACCCATAAAAAACGTTAATTCATTACAGGTTCCAAGGGGCTTAGCCCCTTGGCGGGGTCCGGGGCAGAGCCATTTTTTGCTCGACAAAATGGCGTGCTTTCTGCGTATGCTGCGACCTTGTATGATTTGGATCAGCCTGTTTGATTGACAGTGGCTTTCGTGTCTGGCTAAA
>JAGBXG010000448.1 GCA_017629415.1 Pseudomonadota bacterium
GGCCCCCTGAAACAATAAGCATGAACTTTTTGTTAAAAGAGAAGCTTGGATTGGACTTTATGACTTTGGTGTTCAAAGTGCGGTGCGCCGGTTCCGATAGGGAAGTTTGGCAAATTTGAAACAGGAGAAAAACGCATGAAAATTATGGTTTTTGATACCAAGCCTTATGACAGGCAGTATTTGGAGGCGCAAAACGCCCATTATGGATATAAACTGAAGTTTGTGGAGCACAAGTTGACCGCAGATACCGCACGATTGGCGCAAGGATACGATATCGTTTGTGCTTTTGTGAACGATGATGTCGGTGCGGAGACAATTGATGCGCTCGTTGATGTTGGCGTGAAAGCCATTGCCATGCGGTGTGCCGGCTATAATAATGTGGATGTTCGGCATGCTTTTGGGCGGATTCATATCGTGCGTGTGCCCAAATATTCGCCATATGCGGTTGCGGAACATGCCATGGCGCTTTTGCTGGCATTAAATCGTCGGACGCATCGGGCTTGGCTGCGCACGCGAGATGGGAATTTCGCGTTGAATGGTTTGCTCGGATTCGATTTGCATGGAAAAACTGCCGGCATTATTGGTACAGGTCTGATTGGACGGTGTTTTATCAATATTTGCCGAGGGTTCGGCATGCATATTATCGCTTATGATCCTTATCCGGCAAAGGATGCGGACTTTGAATATGTCTCACTGGATGAGCTTTTGGAACGTTCCGATGTGATTTCGCTTCATTGTCCGCTGACGCCGGAAACGCACTATCTGTTGAATGAGAAAACTTTGGCAAAAACGCGTCCTGGTGTCACGATTGTCAATACATCACGCGGTGCGCTGATTCATACGGCTGATTTGATTGAAGCTTTAAAATCTGGCCATGTGCGCGGTGCTGCGCTGGATGTTTATGAAGAAGAATCCGAGTTGTTTTTTGAAGATTGTTCCAATCAAGTCATTCAGGATGATATGTTGATGCGGTTGCTGGCTTTTAATAATGTCATTGTGACATCGCATCAGGCCTTTTTCACGCATGAAGCTTTGGCAAAAATTGCAGAAGTCACCTTTGAAAATTTCAAAATGATTGAAAACTTGCCCAAAGGCGGTTTGCTTCCCAATGAAATATGCTATCGATGCGAACATTATGGGAAAGATTGTGCCAAAAAACAGGGACAAAACTGTTTTTAAGGAGTCATCAGCATGAACGGAATCATCTGCGAACTTTGTCCAAGAGCTTGTAGCCTGAAACCAGGCCAGGTAGGGGTGTGTGGTGCCAGAATTGCCGATGCGCAACGTGTCATTCCCCTCAATCATGGCTGTTTGTCTGCCGTTCATGTGGATCCCATAGAAAAAAAGCCTTTGTATCACTTTTATCCGGGGTGCCGTGCGCTTTCTTTGGGTGGTTTTGGATGTAATCTGATGTGCCGTGGCTGTCAAAATGCATCCATTTCTCGCGCCCGTGCCGATTATTGTTCAGACGGCTTTTGCATGTTGCCTCAGGATATTGTGGCACATGCCCAAAAATATGCCTGTCCCGTCATTGCCTATACTTATAATGAACCAATCGTCTGGCATGAATTTGCTTGCGAAACGGCACAGGCGGCACGGGAAGCCGGCATCAAAAATATCATGGTAACGGCGGGCTATGTGACGGCAAACATGCGAGAAAAGATTTTTTCGCACATGGATGCCGCAAATGTTGATTTAAAAGGATTTACAGAAACTTTTTATCGCAGTTGGGCCAAAGCAGAATTAGCCCCCGTACTTGAAACGATAGAATATTTACATCAGTTGCCTGGATTTTGGCTGGAATTAACCACTTTGTTAATACCAGGCCAGAATGACGCCCAGGCTGATTTGGAAGCTGAATTCTCTTGGATTGCGGAACGATTGGGTACAGATATTCCCATTCATTTGAGTGCATTCCATCCTGCATGGCAGGCCAAAGAAATTCCCGCCACCCCCATCGAAACATTAGAAAAAGCATTAAAACTGGCTAAAGAAGCAGGCTTGCATCACGTTTACCTGGGCAATGTCCCCTTGTCATCAGACACGGTTTGTCCGAAGTGTGGGCAGTTGTTGATTTCGCGCTGGGGATATCACACAGAAATTCGTGGTCTGAAAAATGGAAAATGTTCTGCCTGTGATTCCCAATTAGCAGGTGTTTTGGCGCATTAGTAAATCTTTGAATTCGTCACGCCAGACTTACAAAAAACATCAATGCGATTGGGGTAAGGTACGGCGTACGCAACGTCACAAAGCGTTTACGAAGTGGTATGTTGCGGGGACGAAAAATATGGGGGAGCGGGTCCCCATTTTTCCAAAAAACGAGTGTTATCAGTGTCCGGCTAACTTATTAAAGCGTCAAATCTATTGTAGGTTCCAAGGGGCTCAGCCCCTTGGCGGGGTTTGGGGCGGAGCCCCAAAAGAACTTTGTGTACACCGTGGGTTGGGGTTCGAAGCAAAGCCCCAGCGAGGTTTGGGGCGGAGCCCCAAAAAGAACCTTGTTACCTTACTGTAGTGCTACTTCTTTTACATTTGCGCTGGCAATGGTTTCAAATTTGATAAAATTTGAAACGACCGTCGTCATTGGCTGGTCTTTATCATCGATAATATCGACTTCAAACCGCATAAGATATTTTCCCGTTGGAATGAGTGTATGGAAAGGGGTATCCGGCGGAGTATTGGCATCGATAGAAGCCCATTGGGTAGCTTGAATTGGAACGATGACATCATGAGATGCCCCCACGGGAATTGAAATAACGCTCATGATTCCTTGTTCGCTCGATCTGCCGTGTGAAACATCGATGATGGAACCATAGAGAGGCTGTTTGGTATCGTTTGAATACACATATAAATGCGCTTGAATTCTGGCAGGAAGATGCGATTTTGAGGTGTTGCGCATGGAAATATCGACAGCAGCGGCTACAGAATCGCGCCAAACGGGAAAGCGATTGGCAAGTTCAATCTTGAGATATTGAGGAATTTCTTGCGCCGAAAGAGTGCCTTCGGGTTTCTCATACCGCATACTGTCTGCAGAATCTTGAATATCAATATAATCAGATTGTTTGGGCGTTTTGTTTGAACATGCCCAAAAACTCAGCGAAAGGGCTAGGATTGGAATAAGAATTTTTTTCATTTGCAAAAATACAAAAAAAGCGCCCGATAAGGCGCGTTCATTTCATAAAAAAGCACCAGGCGCGGCTTGAATATCAGCTTTTGCCTGATGCTTAAATAGTGAAGTGGAATTATTTTACTTTAGATTTGGCTTTGGCGTTGTTTGGATTAATTTCCAAAGCTTTGAGATAGGCATCTCTGGCGTTGTCCATGCCTGCTTTTCCACGAAGGTCGCCAAGATAAGTGTAGCAGCTATCTGTTTTTGAAAGCTTGCATGATTTTTCCGCTTGTGAAGCTGCGATAGCAAGTTTACCAAGTCTTTCATTGGCTTTGGCCAGGGAAAGCCAGGCGCGATGATTATTCGGATCTTTTTTGGTGGCTGCTTCAAGCATTTTAACGGCTTCAGCAAACTGCTGTTTGCTCATGGCTGCTTGTGCATCGGCAATAAGTTTTGCCGTTGGCAAGTTATCATAAGCAGTAGAGCCTGAGCTGGATTTGGTACTTGAGCTCTTGGCCGGTTTATTGCTGGCAGTTTCTGCTTCTTCTGAATCTCCCTCATCATCAAGGTTCAGACGCTTGACATTGGATTTGGCAGACTCGGTCTTTGCCGCCGTTTCGGTTTTGGGGCGTTCAGGAATCATCAAACCAGGATCTTCAAAGATTTTTGCTTTGGTTTCTTCTGCTGTGGGCGTGGGTTTGGTTTGCGCATTTCTGACAGGCGGCAAATCATCAATAAGCATGATTTCTGGGCGCTCTTCAGCTTTGGCGGTTTCAGAGGTTGGTTTGTTTTGAGGCTTTTCAGGTTCTGGACGTGCAGCTCGTGTGGGCGCAACGGCGACAGCAACTTGAGTTTCCCGAGCAGCAGCTGCAGGTGTCGGCGCCGGTGTCGGTATGGTGCCTGTTTCTTGAGCAACTTGGGCTGTACCTTCCGGCATACCCGTATTTTCAGGCATTTCCTGAGCTAAGTCAGATGTATCGGAGGGCGCTGCTTCAGGCATACTTGGAGCAGGTCGTTTTTCTAATTCTGCGGCCAATCCTTGCATTTCAGTATCAAACTGAAGCAATCGCAAATAATAGGCTTGTTTTTCTTTGGTCGCCGTATTCGTATTTTGGAAGAGACCTGTAATATTATGATTGCGTCGGCCTTTTTCAAGTAAAGTGTAAATCTCTAAAACTTCAGTCCATCCGGAATGCTGAGCTTCAAGAATTGGCTTTAATGTCTGAGCATCAGAAAATGCTTTGTGCTTGGCGGCATAAAGTGCATCATCACGCGTTTTGGCACAGAGCTCCAAAGCGCCAGGCTCGGCATTGGTAATACCTTCCATACAGCTCGTGTATTCAGCATCGATTTCACTTTTTTGCTGACTCAAATCCCAAGGATTAGGAATCGTTTCAGATTTTTTGAGCTCAGCTTTGAGTTTCTCCGCCTGCTTCATTAGGGCATCAATGAGCGCAGCTCTATATTTTTTCTTTTCTTCATGCGGAATGTCTAGCTGGGAAAGGGTTTTCATCAGCTCAGCGGCTTTCAGACGCGATTCGGCATCCCCTTTTTGAAGTTCATCATAAAATTGTTCAACAATTGTATTGGTCTGGGCTGCTGCTTGCTGTTCTGAATCTGCAGGTTTGTTGTTCGATTTATAAATGGCAACCGCAACGATAAGCAATGCAAGAACAACAATCGCGATAACTGCAAGTCTTTTATGGTCAATGCTGGCAGCCGTGTGAGCAGAGTCATCATCATCATCACTATCAAACCAGCCCACGCTTATCGCATTTTTGAAATCCGATTTGTCGTCATATTGGCTTTCATTGGCAACGGACTGTTTCTCGCACACAGGCTCTGAAGACATTATATTCTCTTCATCAACTGTATCGGCATTCAGATCGACGTCTTCTTCAAAATCCTCTACCAAAAAACCGCTAGTCGATGTCATGCCAGGAATTTTACTGAACGCTGGAATCGTTTTGCGATCCTGAATCGGCTGAATTTCAGTATCACCGGTAATGACATCGTTTTGGGGTTCAAAATTCCTTTCGGGGCGACGCTGCTTGCGCTTGACACGGCGCATTTCCATGCTCGCTGTTTCTTTGGCTGAGTTTTCAGCGTTCGCCTGTTTGTCTTTTTTTCGACCAATACGTTTATGAGGTTTGGTTGCTTCGGCTTCCGCAGATTGGGTTGCTGCAGATAAATCTTCCTTGTTTTCTGCGCCGGTTTTGTCTTCTGCGCCGGTTTTGTCTTCTGCGCCGGTTTTGTCTTCCGCGCCGGTTTTATCTTCTGCGCCGGTTTTGTCTTCTGCGCCGGTTTTGTCTTCCGCGCCGGTTTTATCTTCTGTGCCGGTTTTATCTTCTGTGCCGGTTTTGTCTTTTTCGCCGGTTTTGTCTTCTGCGTTGTCCTTAATTTCAGATGTTTTGGCTGATTTACCAAAATCTGAGGCGATAATTTCGGTCGCCAGGGCTTCAAGAACATTTTGTTGTTTATCGTCAGAAGATGCGGTTTGTGTTTCTGCTGTGCTTGCTAAAGGCTTGTTTGATGACAGGTTGTATCGGTTTTCGAGTTCATCCGCAGAACTGAGGCTTAAAACAGTCCCATGATGTGTTTTTTCTGCATTGCCATTGAGCTTAAGCTCATCCACAGTCTTTTGCGCTGAAATATCGCTGAGAATGTCAGAAATGGCATCTTTCGTATCTTTATCGTTGGCAAACAACGGCGACGCGATTTCCTGAGTGGGAGATGCTTCGAAAGGATCCATCTCTGACGTAATTGCTCGGTCCAGGATATCCGTCAGGGCAGTGGAATCGAGCTTGTCACCCACAAGATCTGCCAAATCATCCCACGTTGTTTTCTCAACAACTGTGCGATCGGGATCCACGCCTTTGCGCGTCACTTCGATTTGAGATGCCTCACGTCTGATTTCATCCCATCCATCCATATCCAGAGAGGATAAAGAAAAAGGTGAGGAACTGGATTTCTGAATATCCGGTCGTTTGGGACTCGTTAAAATGCGGTCAATCAACCCGGGTGAAAGCTCGCCAGCCATTTCATCGATTTCGGTATGTGTGCTGAGCAGCGCGGTAATAAAGGCGCGCGGCGTTTGGAAACGCACACCGGAAGTGCCGAGCATAGAAGCAACGAGCAAATCAGCGAAATCATCACTGACGCGGATATGTGGATGAGAGGCACGAATATCCTGCATTTCGGCATTGACATGGCGCATCATCCTTTCTGCAGGAGTGCCTGTGCCAACAGAACCAGTCAAAAGGCAGCAAGCTGCGGCACCGCATGAATAAACGTCGCTTTGAGTACCAGGTTCCTGGCCTCTGGCAACTTCTGGCGACATAAGATCAACAATGTCCTCAAAAAGGCTCGGATGATCATCACGCAGCTCCGCAAACCGTTCGCTTCGCAAAACACTCCAAAAACCTGTGTCCTGAAGACGTACACATCCAACATTATCAAGAATAATATTCGAAAGCGAAAGGTTGCCATGTACAATTTGTTGACCATGCACATCTTTCACTGCTCGCAAAAGCTGAAACAGTAAGTCAGCAACATCGTTCTCATTCAGCGTACAGTCAAGCTCAAGAATGTCACGATAGGAACGTCCAGGAATGTAAGGCTGAGCACAATACAAAGAACCATCATCAAACCAGTCGTATTCGGCGACAGGAACACCACCACCGTTAATATGCTGATTCTTTTCAAGCACATCGACAAGTTTGGAAACTCTGGAACGATCACAAAGCAACGCATCAGAAAAAATTCTGAAACGATAGCTATTATTTCCCTTCGTAGCGCGGAATAAATCGCCAAGCCCATCATGGCCAATATACTCTTTCAAATAATAGCCGCAGACAGACTCGCCTGGCTGATAGCGCCGTCCAGGCACAGTCTTGAGTTCCATGCCATGATATGGGCAGAATCGGACGCTATCTTCAAAAGTCGATAAACAAATTGGACAGGCTCTCACTTTTAATTCCTCATTCAGTATGGATGGCCAAAGGCCAAAAAAGCCACGCAGATTTTATCACAAAATGTACATATCACGCAATTTATCCTTAATGATGTCATGAAATGTCATGTCTCATTCATATCACTCATAACCGTTTTTGAAAAATGACAGGGGGCAAAGCCCCCTTCGGTGCTATGCCTTGCAGGCATACGCACCTACCCCCAATGCGGGGCTGCCGCCCCGCAACGCCCCGCTTTCGTGGGGTAAAGTGTACCCCAAGTCAAGGACAATTGAAAAAGAGGGCTTGTAATCTCCCTCATCCTATGTTTTAAAAAATAGTTTTACTGACCGGAGGATACGGCAACGCTGCGGAGCGACCGGAGCACCGAGTCAGTGTCGTTGATA
>JAGBXG010000449.1 GCA_017629415.1 Pseudomonadota bacterium
CATTTTTTTCTGATTTTGGAGTTCAGCAGCAGATTTATCTTTCTTTTTATCCATGCCGGTGACGTTGTCAGTGGCAGCATAAGCTTTTTTATCTAATGCGGCCATTGCGCCCATAGCTTTGGCTTGAACTCTGCCGACTGTTGCACGGCGTACCTGAGCCGTGACGCGCATTTTGTAGCGATTCGCCGACGACTGGAACATCGATGTAAACATTCTGGTAAAGAAATCCATGCTTTGCGACCCTATTTTAACAAGTCACCATTGAAAGGCACATATATGCCTACTAACTTTATAATTTATCATATTTATAGCAGAGAGACAAGAAATGAGGTCTCGGAATGTCTTGGAAGACAGAGGAAATTATGAAATGTGAAATTCAAGCAAAGATCTCCATGATTCCAAAGACCAAAGGATTCATCTCGCCGGCGGTGAGGGGCAGAGTCCTAAAAAAATATGTGTCAGCCAAACCCTCAGATTGGAGAGTTTAAGCCACGGCAGTGGGGGTAGGCGCGTATTTGCGCAGCAAATAGCGACGAAGGGGGCGGCTGCCCCCTTCAAAAAATTTAAAAAGATTAGAAACAGACGATTTCGCCATTTGCGGCTTGGCAAACACCATTGGGATTGCTTGAGCATTTGACTTCGCCATAGGCGGAAACACAACTATAACCGCAGGCTAAACCGCCATAACCGGAAATGCATTCGGCTTGCCGGTTTGCCCATCCAGAAGGATCCCAACAATAAACACTGCCGTATCCTTGGATACAATTACCCATAGGTGTTTGGCTGCACTTGACTTCGCCGTAACCAGAAACGCAGTTGTATCCGCAGGCTAAATCGCCATAACCGGAAATGCATTCGGCTTGTTGGTTTGTCCAGACGGGGGGATCCCAACAATAAACACTGCCGTATCCTTGGATACAATTGCCCATCGGTGTTTGGCTGCACTTGACTTCGCCGTAGCCAGAAACGCAGTTATAGCCACAGGCTGTTTGACCATATCCGGTCACGCATTGGGCTTCTTGTGCAAAAGCTTCGCCGCAGAACATGACAGATGCTAAGAGAACTAATGAGGCAATACGTTTCATCATGACACACTCCTATAGAATAAAATATGGATGTAACTCATTGAATTGTAAGGATAATTCAATGAGTTCTGAAAGGGGTGTTTTGCAGGTTGTGTGCCAAGTTTGTTGATGATGTGATTTTAATTTTGTTGATTGTTGTTTTCGCTGTCGTTGGCTAAATCTGTATCGACATTTTTGGGGTTTGTGTCATGGTTGGGTGCGGTTGTATCGCTGTCTTTTGCACTTGTGTCTTTGTTGTCTGGATTGATATGGGTATTTTCCAACGTTGTGTCATCGATTTCCGCCGATTCTGAATGAAGTGTATCCAAATCAGACAGATTGTTGTTGCCGGTTTGACTATTATTGTCCGAACTTGGGGATTCTTTGGAAGATGCATCATTGCTCTCGGGTTGAGAGGGTTCGGATGGCGCGTTTTGAGAGGTTGCATTTGCCATAGGTGTGGCAGATTTTTCTATTTGTGGGCTGGTTTGGGCATTTTGTGTGTCCGATTTTGGGGGGCGGGCTGATTTGTTGGCCAAATGTGACCAAATCAGCGTGCCGATGCCGAGTGCCATCATGACGAATGCAATGCCTTGAGACGTGGACAAAATGGTGGGGTGGTCGGGAGCGACATGGAACAGACGGTTGATGGGTTCGATGATTTGTTCAAAGTAATAACCGCGTTCGAAGTCATCGCGCATGAATTCGATGACAAAGCGCAAGGCTCCATAAGAGAGGAGCCAGCAGGCCGCCATTTTGCCGGGTTTGGCATTTTTGAGAAGCATGGCCCAGAGTATGCCATAAATGACGAGTTCGCCGCCGGCTTCATATAACTGGGTGGCATGGAGAAGCGGTGTTTCGCCGGTTTGGGTCATGATTTCGAGCATGGCCGGATCTTTGGCCAATTCGTGATAGGCAAATGATCCTGGCGGATAATGCAAACCGATTTTTCCGGTTGTGATGGCACCCCAGCAGCAGCCGGCAGCCAGGCATCCAATTCGCCCAAAGACATGGGTGATGGACAGAGCCGCCGCGAGTTTGTCCATCGTGGATAAGGGGTTGGCAGGTGTGCCTTTTCGATGGCGGCTGACGAAATACCATATGAGCACAAGCATGCCGGCAATGACACCGCCGTAAAAGGTCAGTCCACCTTCTGCGAAATTGAGGAAGCGGAGGCAGTCGGACTGTGTGGCACCAATGGCAGTTGGGTTGAAACAAGCATTCCAATAGGTGGATGCGTCGACGATGACATGTGCTGCACGAGCCCCTAAAAAGCCCAAAAGTGTCAGAAGAATGCACAATTTGGCAATGTCATAAGGATTGCTGCCGCGTTTTTTTGCCATCCACATGGCAGTGCCAATACCTAGACAGACACCAATCAAAATGCAAAAGGCATAAGAATGAATGACAATGGGTTGCGAAAATAACAACGCATATCCCGGATCAAACGTCGAACCAAAGCGTGTTATGGCCCAAATCAAGATGGCAGTGACGATGATGCCCTGAATCCCGCCTTCACTGCGTTTGCCTTCTCGGAATATCTGAATGCTGTTCACAATACCCCATATCATTAAGGCACTAAGTGCGCCTAAAACTACGCGCTCAAAGCCAGGACCAAACAGCTCAATGCCAAAAATACTAAGAAGATCGGGATACAATGCTTATTTCCTCATTTTTTATTTTTGTGGGGCTCTGATCCACACCTCGCCGGGGCTTTGCCCCGGACCCTACCAAGGGGCTGAACCCCTTGGAACCCGCAATAGATTTGACGTTTTTCGTGGGTGAGACGAGTCCTGGTTACTGACGTTTTGAGGCGGAATGGGCTGCGACCTCACTATCGCCCTACGGGCGGTCTCTCCCAATGGGAGAGAGGCCTGATTCGCTTCGCTCATCTGGCCCCACTCTCGCACCTTTGGCGCGTTCTCCCCGTTGGGGAGAAACCTGATGCCCTTTGGGCATCTTTTGCCCTCGCCATTTATGGAGAGGGCGGCCGCAAAGCGGCATGGGGTGAGGTTAAACCGTTGTTTGCCATCAGTCCCTGTCTTACCCACGAAAACCGCTTAACTCAAATGGGTTCCAAGGGCAATGCCCCTTGGTGGGATCCAAGGGCAGAGCCCTTGGTGGGGTATGGGGCGGAGCCCCCAAAAAACTCGATTATCCGAGGACCGCGCGAGCTTTTTCGAGTTTTTCGAGTTCGATGCGGCTGGCTTCAACGCGAGCGCGTTCGGTTTCGACGACTTCGGGTTTTGCGCGGGCGACGAAGTTGGGGTTATTGAGTTTGCGTTCGCTGGCTTCGAGGTCTTTTTTGACTTTGGCTATGTTTTTGTCCAAGCGTGCGCGTTCTTCGTCGATGTTGATGAGGTCTGCGAAGGGAACGACGAGTTCGATGCCGTCGGCGACGCCGATGGCGCAGGGGGCCGGTTTAGCCGTGGTGCTGTCGCCGATGACGATGTTTTCGATTTTGGCGAGCTGACGGATAGAGGCGGCCATGGTATTGACGATTTGTTGTCTGTTGGCATCGTCGCTGAGTGCGAAAATTTGGGGGATAGCTTTTCCGGGAGGAATGTTGGCTTCACCGCGGATATTGCGGATGGCGGAGACGATGCTGATGAGTGTCTGGGTTGAAGCGGCACGTTTTTCGTCGAGGAAAGCTTCGTTGACGACTGGCCACGGGGCGATCATGATGGATTCTGGGGCATTTTGTGTTTTGGGCAATGCTTGCCAGATTTCTTCGGTCATGAAGGGTGCGAACGGGTGGAGGAGTCGGAGGATGGTTTCGAGGACGTGGACGAGCACGAGGCGCGTGGTACGTTTGGCTTTTTCCATTTCGGGGTCGTTGGAGTAGAGGACGACCTTGGCGAGTTCGATGTACCAGTCGCAGAAGACATTCCAGAGGAAGTCATAGATTTTTTGGGCGCCTTCGTTGAAGTTGAAATCGTCGATGGCTTTGGTGACTTCGTCGACGCAGCGGTTGAGTCCATCGAGGATCCAGGCGTCGGTCATGGAGAGGTCTTCGGGTTTGAAGGGTTCTGTGCAGCCATTGGGGGTAATGGCGGAGAAGGCATCGGTGCCTTCGAGGTTCATGAGGACGAAGCGCGAGGCTTGCCAAACTTTATTGAGGAAAGCGCGGTAACCTTCGATTCTGCGGATATCGAGGCGGACGTCGCGACCCTGAGCGGCCAGCATGGTGAGTGAGAAGCGCAGGGCGTCGGCGCCTTGGGGATCGATGCCATTGGGGTAGTCGTCGAAGAGCTGTTGTGAGGCGACGCGTTCGTCTTCGGGGACGGTTTCGGGGTTGCAGCCGTAGATGAGGAGCAGGGGGTCGATGACGTTGCCCTTGGTTTTGGACATCTTTTGACCGGCTTTATCGCGGACGAGTGCGTGGAAATAGACGTCTTTAAACGGCGTTTCACCCATGAAATGGATACCGAACATCATCATGCGTGCGACCCAGAAGAAGATGATGTCAGCGGCGGTTTCCATGACGCTGGTGGGATAGAATTTCTTGAGTGTTTCGGTGTTTTCGGGCCAACCCATGGTTGAGAAGGGCCAGAGACCGGAGCTGAACCATGTATCGAGGACGTCGGGATCCTGGATGAGGTTTGTGGAGCCGCAGACGGGGCATTTTTCGGGTTTTGTGCGTGCGACGATGGGTTTTGCGGCGCTTGAGATGCGGAGATCGGGGTCTTTCTGACCGGGCATCACGATAGAATGAATGTGTCCTTTGGAGCAATCTTCGCAGTAGTATGCGGGAATTTGGTGACCCCACCAGAGTTGTCTGGAGACGCACCAATCGCGGATATTGTTCATCCAGTTGAAGAATGTTTTTTCCCAGAGGCGCGGCGTCATGCGTGTTTTGCCGGATTCGACGGCTTCGATGGCGGGTTTGGCGAGTACTTTGGCGTTGACCCACCATTGGGGGAGGAGGAGGGGTTCGACGATGGCACCGGAGCGCTGGCTTCTGGAGGGAGTGAAGGTATAGTCTTCGATTTTGACGAGGAGGCCGGCGGCTTTGAGGTCTTCGACGGTGATGTCGCGGCATTTTTCGCGTGTCAAACCACGGTATTTTTCGGGGACATTATCGGTCATGCAGGCATCGATGCCGATGACTTGAATACGGGGCAGGTTGTTACGCTGACCGCATGCAAAGTCGTTGAAGTCGTGAGCTGGCGTAATCTTGACGGCACCGGAACCGAAGGCAGGGTCAGCGGTTTCGGGGTCTGCGATAATGGGGATGGTGCGGTCGCAGAGGGGGAGTTTGACCTGTTTACCGATAAGGTGTTTGTAGCGTTCGTCATCGGGGTGGACGGCGACAGCGGCGTCACCGAAAAGGGTTTCGGGGCGTGTGGTTGCGATAATGATGAACTCGTCGGAGTTGGCGACTTCGTATTTGAGGTGCCAGAGGTGTCCGGCTTCGGGTTCGTTATCGATTTCGAGGTCGCTGAGGACGGTTTGGGCGACGGGATCCCAGTTGACGAGGCGTTCATCGCGGTAAATGAGGCCTTCTTCGTACAATCTGACGAAGACTTCGGCAACGGCGCGGCTGGAGCCTTCATCCATGGTGAAGCGTTCGCGGTCCCAGTCGCAGGAGGCGCCGAGGATTTTGAGCTGTTCAATAATGTTGGAACCTTTTTCACGTTTCCATGCCCAGACGCGTTCGAGGAAGGCTTCGCGGCCGAGTTCAAGGCGCGTTTTGCCTTCTTTGGCGAGCTGTCTTTCGACCATGACTTGCGTGGCGATACCGGCGTGATCGGTGCCGGGGAGCCAGAGGGCTTCGAAGCCTTGCATGCGTTTATATCGCGTCAAAAGGTCCTGAATGGTCACAAACAGGGCGTGTCCCATGTGGAGTTTGCCGGTGACATTGGGCGGCGGAATGACGATAGTGAAAGGTGGTTTCTCGGATTTTTCGTTGGCTTTGAAATAGCCTTTTTCGGTCCAGAATTTGTACCAGCGTGATTCGACCTGAGTCGGATTATAGCTTTTATCGATCATGGGATTGTCCTTGTCGCTTGTGAGTTTATGCATCTGCGTATGCAGATACAGGTATAAAATAGATAGGAATATGGGGGGCAGCGCTATTTGCGATGCCAATACGCGTCTGATTTGCCGCTATGCTTCGCATACGCGTCTGATTTGCCGCTATGCTTCGCATACGCGTCAAAATGATTGCCTTATCTTTTGGCCAAGTGGCTTGCCGCATGGAACCTACAAAAAGGCGGCGCCTCTTATCATAAAAATAGCAATATTTTAAGGCTGTTATATCGAGTTTATTTATGGCGCTTCCCGGGGCCTTTTTTTGTGGGGGGTTGGCCCA
>JAGBXG010000450.1 GCA_017629415.1 Pseudomonadota bacterium
CGGGGCAAAGCCCCACGGCGTACGCAAAGTCACAAAAGACTTACGAAGTGGTATGTCGCGGAGACGAAAAATGGGGGAACGGGTCCCCATTTTTCCAAAAAAACGAGTGTTATCAGTCCCCGGCTCATTCACAGAACCGTCAAATCCATTGCAGGTTCCAAGGGGCTCAGCCCCTTGGCGGGGGTTGGGGCAAAGCCCCGGCGGTGAAACCTCAAGCTAGTTGATATATTTGGCGGCATCGACGGCGCTGCGCAGTTCGGAGGGCAGCTTGAACCATCTTTGCGGGTCGTATTTGAGGGTGTTTTTGAGCCAGCTCAGGCCTTCGTCGCGTCTATTGAGGTGATTGACGTAGAGCATGCCGAGGTTATGCATGCAGATAACGGCGGCGGGATCGAGTTCGAGGGCGTGGCGGTAGGCGTCGGCGGCGCCTTCATAGTTTTCCATCTTTTCGAGCAAAACGCCTTTATTCGACCATGCTTCAGGGAATTTAGGATTGGCTTCAATGGCTTCATCAAAGAGTTTGAGCGCATCGTCATATTGCTTTTGGATCATGGCGGCGGTACCGCGATTGACGAGCCCGCGAGCCATTTCACCCGAGGCGATGAATGCCAGACCGCGTCCTTCCCAAACTTTCGGATTATTTTTGTTTTCTTTTTCCTTCATGACAGCTTCAAAAGCGTCAAGGGCATCGGTGGGATTATTGTCGGCAAGGTAGGCATACCCGAGTGAAATCTTGACTTCGACATCATCTTTATTCTGTCGCAATGCGGCTTTATAGGCATCGATGGCGGCTTTAAATCGCTTGAGAGCGGCCAAAACATTCGCTTTTTCGCGCAACGAATCAAAATCGGTCGCTTTATACGAAAGCGATTTTTCAATATATTCGACGGCATCTTCGAGTTTGCCGGCCTGACGAGCCACTATCGCGCGTTCACGCCAAAGTTCCGGATTATCGGGCGACACATTCAGTCCTTCCTGAATACATCCATCGGCCTTATCAAAGCGTTCAAGTGTCGCCATCAACTGTGCGGCTTTAATCCAGGTGCGAATATGTTTGGGGTCGATATTGAGGATTTTTCGGTAGTAGCTGAGGGCTTCTTTGTGCTCGCTGCGATCGAGTAAAATGCGAGCTTTATTGTTTAAGGCTAAAATAAAATTCGGATCAACCGCAAGAATTTTATCAAGAACTTCGAGCGAGTCGTCAAGTTTACCAAGTTTATACAAGGCAACAGAGTATTCGATTTGGTGATTCAAATTGTTCGGTTCGAGTTCAATACATTCGCGGAATGCGGGCAAAGCCTCATCGGGTCGGTTGGCATCAAGCATAGACCATGCTTTTTGTTTCATACGTGCAATACGAGCGTTATCGGCCATAAAATCCTCATCCTAAAGTGTGATTGGGTCTTTATAACAATGCAAAGTTCTTGAGGGTGCATCGGGGCGTTGCGGGGTGTCCCCGCAGAGGGGGTAGCGGCGTATTTGCGCGGCTATGCCGGGCATGCTGCCCGCCATACGCCTTGCGCTGCGCGGCTATGTCGCATGGCTCCATACGCCGCGCAAAAAGCCGCGCAGGGGGCGTTGCCCCCTGCGCCAAAGAACGCTGCCCTTTGAAACTCTCCGGGGCTTCTTTGGAATCCGGCAATATGAGACGAATAAACCGCTAAACTTTGTTCAAATTGACTGTTTGAGGCGGCTGCCATTCGCCGGGTTCCCACTTGTCAAAATCTTCGTCATAGTAATATTCATATTTCGTTTCAGCAGAGATATCGCCGCTTTCATCGTCGAGGTGATCGTCCATGAGCATGTACAGTTCGTCGCGTTCCTGGCGTTCTGCATCGGTAAATGCGTCTTTATTTTCGGCGTATTTTTTGTTGAGTTCGGTCAGTCGTGCGACGCGGCTGGCCATGAGTTCGGCGTTATCACGCAATTCGGCATCACTGGCTTCTTCGGCGCGTTGCTTGCCCATATCGCCGATGTACGTTTGGTTAAGCTGCTGAAGCATGTAAATGGGATGGTACGTAAAGAAGAAGTGCTTTTGCGGCAATTCCAGTGCGGAGGTGAGATCTTTGGTCAGCCACTGGAAGGGCAGCCACAAAACGAGCCATTTTCCAAACGAAGCTTCTGATTCCCATTGCCATCCCACCGATTGAACGGCGGTTTTCGTCCAGTTCATCAGAGGAGACCATTCACTGCGATGATAGCAAATCATTTTGCGGAAATCGTTGCGGCGCGATGAAAGGTATTCATTGGCCCCCATAGAGAAAAATCCGCCAATTTCACTCGATTTGAGGAAAGTCGGGGTCTTTCCGGTCTGTGTTTGGGCATGTTCCTGAATGGGTTTGAGGATTTTTTTGACGCGCACGAGTGAGTAATCTGTGGAATCGCCTTCGATGATGCTCCAGGCTTCGCTTTGGGCGTTTCCGCGAGCAAAGATATTTTCGGCGCTGAAAACTTCAACATGGACTTGACGCGACAATCTGTCGGGGATATCGCCAAATCGGCCGATGGTGCCGATGGGCGTGCCAGCATCGCATTTGAGGTCGGTAAGAATGATATCACCACGGAAAAAGGCTTCGAGAATTTCTTCCGGATTTTTAGATTTAACCCGGCCATCCACGACCTGGGGGATGCCTTTTTCGTAATTACTGGCGGCAGAATCCATATTATAAATGACGGAATCCGGCGCTTGAACATCAACGCCCATCAGGTCTGAAACCCACGGCACCCTTTCAAATTCTTCTTCTTTGTACATCGGCTGAAGATGCATATACAAAGAATACCAATAAACCTTCCTGGGTTTGCCGTCATCCCCTTGTTCTTCGCGTTCATGCCGAATCAGCACAAAGCTGGGGTCACCGAGATCGACGGTTTTGACGTTTCGGACGGCAACGATGGTGCCTTCCATCATATTGAGGATGGGGGTGCCTTTTTCGGCGGAAATATGGACACCGGAATGCCAAGACTGATTGGTGCCGACAGGGTACCAGCCGCCGTTTCCTGTTTCGATGTTTGCATAATATCGTTCAAACAATTCATCGAGCACCTGACCGCCGGCGGAATCGAGATTTCTGCGCTCATCGGGTTCTCCAATGAGAATGGGGAGGCTGTTGCGTTTTCCCTTGATGCCGGAAAGTACGCGGAGCCAGTCAAAAGCCGGACCTGGATCCCATTTATTGGCCGAGCAATGATAATGCCCTAAAAAACCTTCAAACCGTGTGGAATCGCGCATGAGACGGTTGATGACTTCACCGTTTTCTGAAATCGGCGGAAAACAATTGGCAGCCACGCGAGGAAGCGGAATCCAATCGGCTTCTCCGGGAATTTGAATGGGCGTAATAAAGGCTTTCATCAAAGCAATAATCGTTTCATATTGCGGCTCGGTATAACCCAGCATCGTTTTGACCGAACCATTAATCTTGCCCTGATAAATTTCGCGCATGCCGGCAGCAGGATCTTCGTTGCGCAACTCGGGATAAACGGGGTTGTTCATGTCGATGGCAATGCTCATGGCGTTGTTGTCACCCGTTGCCCAAGCCGTATGATAACAATCCATAAACTGATAAAGCGTGCCATCATAATTGACGACAAAATGCGTCGAAAGCCCGCGAGTACAAAGGACATTGTACGTATCAAGTGCATTGGTGGTGACATCGTGATGAAGGGCAATTTGCCAAATTTTTTGCCCGAGATCATCGATTTCCGCACGTGTGATGCCAAAGAGCTGTTCTGGTGCACGCGCATGTCCGTTTCTAAAACTGTATGTTTTCATCGTCGGACGCAGCAAAGACATTTGAATCAGCTTATCCGGCGAAAGTGTTTTTTCGGGATGATAAAAACTGGGAGCTGCGTCATTTTCGTACAAAAGTACGGGATAATTGGAAGCAATGGGAACTTTACGGCCAGCAAAAATAATATATTTATCCATGAGTCACTCTCCTGATTATTGCCGTGCGCGATTCGCTTCACAATACAAGCAGATATCCCAATGAGCTTTCATCGGTCGTCCGCAGTCCGGGCACACGCGAGCTTGTGGCTGCTGCGGTGCTTGCGGTGCTTTAGAGGGCGGCGGTGCAACCTCGGGACGGTTACCGGCATCAGCTTCGCAGAACAAACATGTCGTCCAATGCGCCTTCATGGTGCGTTTGCAAACCGGACACTGACGTTCCGCAGGAGCTTCTTTTTGTTTTTGCTGCCCGCGAGGAGCCACACCTTTCTTAGGACCACCGCCGCCGCCAATCCCAGCTTTACAGAAGAGGCATTCTTTCCACTGCGGCATAAGGGTGCGGTTACACTCCGGGCAAATACGTCCTTCGAGTTTAACCCCCTTCTTTTCGGCTTCTGCAATCGCTTTAGCACGGTTTTCTGCTTTAGCCTGATTGATTTCTTCAGCTGCCTCACGGGCACAGAACATACATTCTTTCCAATCCGGCATCATCGTACGACGGCATTTGGGACAGGCTTCGCCACGTTCAATCTTTTCCTGAAGCTCTTGTTCAGCAATTGCTGCATCCATTTCAGCTTTTTTCTTACGCTGATTCCGAATGATCAGGAAAATAATCAATGCAATAAGCAGAATCCCGACAATAATGGCACAAACAATACCAAAGAATTTCCAATCAAATTTGAGTTCTTTGATGGAGACTTCTTTAAAGCTGTCGGCTTCAACAAAGACTCCCCCCTCGCGAGTGGCGTCAATACGATAGACAACATCCTGCCCTTCGCGCAGGCCGCTATGTTTGAAATCAATAAAAAGCTGACCGTAAATTTCGCCCCAGGCATAGTCAATGTTCTTGGAAATCTGGTCAGTAAAGTCAGCATAACGATACGTACCGCCTGTTTTTCGGCTCAAACCTTCAAAGATAGGAATGAGACTCCGAATAAACGGTTTATACATGACAATATAAATGCGGATATCATTTTGTCGGGCGCGTTTATAGATATCAAAGATTTCACGCTGTACGTCAGCTGCCCTGTAAGTATACGTATCAAAAGCATCGGTGACGAGAATAATGGCACGACGTGCGGGATTCCGCATTTTAGCCGGGTCACTCATTTCATCGATTGCTTTTTCAAGACTGCTGTAAAGAAATGAAGGTTGACCTTGCGGGCTTGTCCCCTTAAGCAATGCCGTCACATCGGCTGCCGACCCGAGCGGCGCCACATTAATCGCACGACCGTCATCAAAAAAACCGGCCACACGATCATTTTCACGCGCTTGTTCGATAATATGCGACAAGCTTTTTTTCATCGATTCGAGCTCATCTTCCGTAAATCGCTGCGATATCGGCACAATAATAGACAGATCAAGCGGAACGTCAGAGTCTTTAAGCGTAGAAATCTTAGGCGAAGATGTCACCAAATCATCATCGGCAAAAACATTAATGCCAGTGATCTTTTTCGGCGATACTGGCAATGCTTTTTTATCGAGAAATGTCGCACGAATGCTGATTTCCGGCGCTTTACTGACATCGACATCATCAATTTTGATGCGGTATTCCTGCGGCACCAACACAGGAGCCTGTGCCATCGCTGCGCATGGCATAGCAGTCATGACAATCGTCATCCATATTTTTCGGGCAAACGTTTTCATCGGTATATCCTATGACACGGCTTAAAGCCCAAAGCGATAACTTTGAGTCAGTACTTCAACCGGCTCAGACGAAATAGAACCCAAATGCCAGTCATGAACAACAGCCACAAGTTCATAAGACTCTGCAGCTGTTTCAACATACGGAATTTCGACTTCCAGCGTATGTGCGCCATGAAGCATGCCAACACGACGTGTGCCTTCGGCCGTGCGAGCCATGAACTCAACCTGTTTCGTCTCCGGACTGTCCACCTCAACAGTCAAAGTCATGGTCATGCCCGGCAAAGCTCGCCAGTCATCAAAAAACACGCGTCCAGACAATGCTTTGACCCCAGCCCCCACACCAAGTGCGGCCATCACACCACCCGTTATTTTGAGAAAATTTCGACGATTCCACTTCATGCTTGCTCCTGGAAACTTTCAAAGAGAGCCTCAAATCTTCCCTCTCCGAATCCGCAAAACTATCAATATAACAGCAAAAGACATGTGATGGAAACAATCCGCGCAAATTGACAACATCAAATCAAGGCTTATCTCTCCAATTTTCCAAAATAACTTTGAACATCATGGATGAGAATCTTTGATTCATGACAGTAATTTGTCTCAAAGTCTCTGCCCCCCCCCCGCCAAGCTGCTAAGCTCATTCACAAAAACGTCAAATCCATTGCAGGTTCCAAGGGGCTGAGCCCCTTGGCGGGGTTTGGGGCGGAGCCCCAAAAGAACTTTGCGTACACCGTGCCTGAAACCTACATACGAAACAAAATATACCATTCTTAAACAGAAGAATGCTTGCATACTGCCTTGTCAATTTGTTTAATCGGATAAATGGAAGTCTTTCATCTTCCTCAAACTTTTTCAAAGGAGCTCTTATGAAAGTTATCGGAATTAACGGAAGTCCGCGCAAGACTTGGAACTCAGCACAAATGCTCGATCACGCCCTCAACGGTGCCAAAGATGCCGGCGCTGAAATCGAACGCATCGATCTCTGTGATCTGCACTTTTCCGGATGTCAAAGCTGCTTTGCCTGCAAACTCAAAAACGGCAAAAGCTTCGGACGATGCGCCGTTCAAGACGAACTCACCCCAATCCTCGATAAAATATTAAACGCAGATGCCGTCATCTTTGCCATGCCAATCTACTTTGGCGATGTCCCCGGCATGGTTCGAAACCTCTTTGAACGCATTTGGTTCCCCAGCCTGATGTATCAAAAAGACGGTGCCAGCGCTTATACAAAACGCGTCAAAGCCGCCCTGCTCTATACAATGAATGTCAAAGATGAATCCTATTATTCACACCTCATTGACGAACATCACAATATATTCTCTCGCTTTTTGGGCGAAACATATACTTTATGCGCTACCGATACCTTGCAATATGATAAATATGACCGCTACGTAGGCGATATGTTCTGTGAAGCCGATAAACGCACACGCCATGACACACAATTCCCCATCGACTGCCAAAATGCCTACAATCTCGGCCAGAAATTGGCAAAAAATGATTAAAATCCAATAGAAACACATATATATATACAATATATGATATAATTTTATATCTTTCAGCGTTTTCTTCACATCCTGCGACCTCACCCACTGCCGCTTCGCGGCTGCCCTCTCCCACCAGGAGAGGGCAAATCGATGCCCGAAGGGCATCAAACTTCTCTCCCATTGGGAGAGACCGCGCCAAAAGGCGCGATAGTGAGGTCAAAAAAG
>JAGBXG010000451.1 GCA_017629415.1 Pseudomonadota bacterium
ACCGAATTCCCGTTGGAATTGTCACAATTCGGGCACGTCCCAGCACTGGAGCTGTACTGACATTGCCCCGATGAATAGGTTCGATTGACAACTTTGCCGTCTCCTGCCGCCAAAATCTGAATCGTACCGCTGCAAGCAATATCTGTCCCCGAATGGATATAACTGCCCGAACCTCGCGGACCATATGGGCTGGAGATATAAGTGCAGTCTTTTGCCGGCCAAATCAGATCCTGCGCCTGCGCTTCCATCGCCTGAAATCCCATTCCGCCACACAAAACGGCCATCAAAACACCAAGGAATCTCGCCTGTTTATGCATCATACCACCCTCAAAAGTGCTCTTTTTTGACAAAAAAAATTGCGGCATTAGCATAAACTGAGCACAAGTTTATGCCAGTCTGTTTCTAAAAAAATCTTTCATTATAATGCATTTATAGGAATAAAACCAAGAAACATTCACATTTCAGTCTTCTCGTTTTTTATAACGTTTATAAATAGGAAATGAGCTTTGCTATGGATGCCGTACCGGCACCATACGCAAAGCTTGCAGACGCGCCCTGCGGACGCGCCTGCTTTCCGGCTATCCTGACGGATACGCCGGAATTTTTTAGGTTTAAAAGCATCACCTTCGTTTTAAGCCGCACGGGCAAAGAGTTTTTTATCCAAAGACCGATAACCAATCGCCTCATATAAATGTTTTTTAGCAATAGACTCAGTCCCCTCCATGTCTGCAATCGTTCTCGCGACTTTCAATATCCGATGGTGTGCCCTGGCACTCATTCCCAAACGTTCGCTGGTTCGCCTGAGCAGCTCATGACAATCATCGGGCAATTGACAATATTGCCGAACCTCACGCACTCCCATTTGTGCATTGCAAAGTATCGGCGATCCCTTAAATCGTCTGTGCTGACGTTCGCGGCACATTTCAACGCGATGCCGGATCATTTCTGAGGTTTCTGGACATGCCTGCGGCCGATGTATCTCTTCATAAGGCACTTCGGCCACTTCCAGCTGAATATCAATGCGGTCCAAAAGCGGCCCTGAAATGCGCGATTGATACATCTGAATCGCTTCAGAACGGCAGGAACAGGGTTTGCGCAAACTGCCCAAATTTCCGCACGGGCATGCGTTCATCGAAGCCAGCAGCATAAACCGCGCCGGAAACTGCACGCATTGAAGCCGGCGTGTAATATTGACACAACCATCCTCAAGCGGCTGCCGTAATACTTCAAGCACTGTCCTCCGAAATTCCGGCAATTCATCCAAAAACAAAACCCCATGATGTGCCAAAGAAATCTCACCGGGACGCGGACTGGGAGAACCGCCCCCCACAAGTCCCACATCACTGATGGAATGATGCGGCGCACGAAATGGACGTTCCTCGATCAAGCTCCGATGCCCCAAATTGCCAGACACACTGTAAAGTGCCGTCACATCGAGCGCCTCTTCGAATGACATGCGCGGCAAAATCGTCGGCATGCGCTGCGCAAGCATCGTTTTGCCGGAACCCGGCGGACCAATAAAAATGAGATTATGACCACCACTGGCCGCAATTTCGAGCGCACGTTTCGGCACCTGCTGACCACTTACGTCCGACATATCTATCGCATGTCCTGAAACTGAAACCACACGTTCCCCAGGCATATAGCGCGGCAACGGCATATTTGTCCGCAAACAGCGGTGACATTGCGCCAAAGACTCAGGACAATAAATGTCGACCCCTTCGACAAGCGCCGCTTCTGCTGCATTTTCAGGCGCCACCATCACCGAGGTCAATCCGGCACGCCGTGCAGCCAAAACAAGCGGCAAAACACCGCGTACAGGACGGATTTCACCTGCAAGCCCCAGTTCCCCCAAAATCATGCAATGTTCAAAAAAAGTATGAATTTCAGGCGAAAATTCATCATTCGCTGCCAAGATTGCCAATGCAATCGGCAAATCATATGCCGAACCGTCTTTGCGAACATCGGCAGGGGCAAGATTCAGTGTCACACAAGTATTGGGAAAGAAAAGATCCGATTCCATAAAGGCCGATCTGACGCGCACTTTGGCTTCACGCACGGCCCCTTCAGCCAGACCTACCGTGTAAAAATTTTGCATCCCGAAACCGATCTGCACTTCGATATCGACGCAATAACCATCCACACCTAACAAAGCTCCGCTCTTCGTTCTTCCAATCATGACGCACTCCATGACATGGCACAGGGATAAATACATGACGAAAAGATGTGTGCCCAACGTCTTTTCACCCCGTGTGATGCCAACGAAGATCGCGTA
>JAGBXG010000054.1 GCA_017629415.1 Pseudomonadota bacterium
CTATTGACATACGCCGGCGGCATTTTTGCTTGCCCCCCCCCCCGCAAGTCTGATCAAAAATACGTGACACATCCATCATAACCTCTGCTCGTTCCCCCATAACCACTGATCTTTTTTTTTCGTTTTTTGGGCATTTAAAGGTTGTATTATATATATATGATGGCATAGGTTTATAGCATGCAAAAGGCTGTAAATCTGCTTTAATATGAATTGAGAGGTGAGAAGTTTTATGAAAGTACAACTTGCATCAAAAAACATTGAATCTCGCGATAAGCACCTGTGCTTATTGGAATAGACAACCGCAAAAGTTCAAACTGAATGAAAGCATTGGCCTCTATAAGGATAAAAGTATTAGAGCCATTGGTACGGTTATCGCCTGTATTACTGCCTTGAAAACTGAAAATAATTTTGAGTGTCATTCAGAATTTGGCGAGTTTACGGATGAACGGATTGCGACAATTCTTAATATCATCAATCTTCGTCATCAGGAAAACATCAGACACTGGTATTACTTCGTGTGCATCATACATACCTGCGTAAACGGCTATCACCTCGACACTGCCAACAATCGCTGTGTCGCCGACACCAACGACTGCTGTGGTTCATCCTGCGCTCGCTGCACCTCGCCACACATCTGCTCAAATGGCTCATGCGGAGCACAGTGTCAGGCACCGCTTACCAAATGCAACAACGAGTGCCATAATTACGCAAACGACATCGACCATTGCGGCGGATGCAACAAAGCGTGCGCAACGTAAAATACACGGCAATAAGGAATGTATTAAAACGCGAGATCTAATAAAGCATTGGTCACAGTAATATCTTCAATACTGGAGAATTCATGCCTGGAAATGATATAGGCATATAAATAATGTTCATCCGCAATGACAGAAGCTTTGACAAGACGTGTATCTTCGTTGCCGCCAGTTTCAAAAGCCACTGACCAAAAAGGATGTTTTAATTTTTCACTTAAAACATCGTTTAAAGTGTATCTGATATTTTTGGGCTCATGTTTGGGAATAAACTGAGGAATGAGTTTTTCAATTTCTTCGTCTGTGGCTTCACCAGTGACAGTACGTTTAAAGATTTTTCGCCATGCGATAAGCGTTGCACCATCTTCCATGAGTTCTTCACAAAAACCATCGGGAACTTCGCATTTTTCTCCCGGTTTTAATCCCGCAATGGGGGTATTAAGATTGAATTTTTCATTAGGTTTGATGACATGAAGTCCATTTTCTGATTCTGGTGCTCCATTTGCAGCTTCCGGGATTACGGCTTCTGCCTTGGCTGCTTCAGCTTTTGCTTTCTCTTGCTTCAGCGCTTCAATCGCGTTTTGTGTTTCGGTTTCGATGTCATCAGCATCATTTTTTTTGACGTTATCAGCTTGGTTTTCTGCATTCACCTCAGGAGCCGACGTTTTATCTGTTGAACTGGCCTTATTACATGCAGCAAAAGACAGCATAAAAAGCGAAACTATCACAAAAACAAATGTTCTTTTTATCATTTCTCACCTCAAGATACAGGGTCTCATTTCGCCCCTAAATGCAAGTAAACATTACCCGTTTCCCCCACGAAAACGTTCATTCTATTGCGGATTCCAGGAGGCTCAGCTCCTCACGGCGTACGCAAAGTCACAAATCGCTTACGAAGTGGTATGTTGCGGGGATGCAGAATGGGATATAGGATTCCATTTTGCTCTCAAAACGTCAGAAATCAGTACCTGTCCAACCCATGAAAAAACACCTCACATTGTGGGTTCCAAGGGGATCAGCCCCTTGGCGGAGTTTGGGGCGGAGCCCCAAAAGCCCTTTGCGTATGCCTGCGCAAAGCTACACAAAATCCCTTCCTCGCAAAACATTTCAGCGCAGAATTCGATATATTTCCACGGGTTCGCGTTTGCCTTTAACCATGATTGGCGGCAATCCCATGCCATCGACACGGCCTTTTAATCCCTTCCATGCATCGCCGTTAATCAAAATTTCGCCTGGCTGTGCAGCTGCGCACAAACGGGCTCCCAAGTTAACGGTATCCCCAATCACCGTATAACTCATGGCCTGAGTCGATCCCATATATCCCGCAATCATCATGCCTGACGCAATTCCAATCCCGATTTGGAAACACGGCAGCATCTTTTCCTCGCGCTGTTGATTCAGCTCGTCAACGGCCTGCATCATGTCTATGGCACAAAGTACAGCCTGTGCAGCATGGTCTTCGATAGGAACACCAAGGCCCCAAACGGCCATCACTTCATCCCCGACGAATTTATCCAAAGATCCATCATGCCTGAAAACACAGGCTACCATCTTTTCGAAAAAATCGTTCAGCATATTGACGATGGTTTCCGGCTCATTCTGCTCGGTCATATTCGAAAAACCGCGAATATCGGCAAACAAAACCGTCGAATGAATTCTGCGGCCGCTTTTCTGCAGCTCAAATTTGCCGCTCATCACATCATCAACGAGATGCGGCGGAATAATGCGCCGTAAATTATTGCGAATCACAGCATTTTGACGATCTTTTTCAAACATCAAGCTTTGCTGAAGCAAAAAAGCTGCCTGTCGTGCAAATCCCGTCAATATCGTCAAATCTTTTTCTGTAAATGCACCGGTCATGAACTGCGTATCGAGGTTAATCACCCCCATCACTTCATCGCCCACAATAAGCGGCACACACATCGTAGAACGCACATTTTCGACGATAATGGAATCTGCGCCTGAAAATCGCTGATCAGCCAGTGCATCGCCGGACAAAACCGCTGATTTTTCCAAAATGACTTCATCGAGCAATGTCGCCGACATCTTAAATTGATGAATCGGCTTGCGCGATTTGGTCATGGCCACGCGAGTGCGCATCGGGCTCTGGACATCATCACGAAGCAGGATAGCCACACGATCGGCATTGAACAATGAAAAAGCTTTGTCCATAATAATTTTCAGCAAGTCATCGAGATTGGATGCTCGCGAGGCTTCCTGAGAAAGCTCTGCTGCGGCGCGCAATTTCTCATAATCCTTGCGGATTCTTTCTTCAGATTTGATCTGCGATTCGTGCAAAAAAGGTTCCCCCATGCGTTTGCGAATCATGGCAGTCGGCATATCCGGCTGATTGACATGCGGATGATTTTCGCCAGATATCCGTTTCAATGATTCGGCAGAAAGGGCAATATTGGCCTCGCGAGAAGCCTTTTCCACTTCATCCATCGAATCATTGTCAACATCTGCATCCATATAACGCAACACATGGTTGCCCAATGTCAATTCATCGCCATCGCGCAAGACTTGGGGCACCGTAACCGATTCGCCATTGAGCAGCGTTCCATTGCGTGAACCCACGTCACGAATTTCATACAAACCGTTTTCTGTCAGGGATATTTCTGCATGTTCCTTGCTGATCAAACGATCCAAAAGCTGCAAAGTAGAATCGGGATGACGGCCGATGCGCGTATGAACGCCCAGCTTAAATTCTTTCCATTTGCTGGTTTCGGAAGAAAAATATCTCAGTTTTGGCATGATAACCTCTTAAACATCCCCTTTATTTGTCTTTTCAACTGCATGAAGCCAGTTTTCAAGCGCCTCATCTATTTCATTGGCCACTTCGCGATAAGTCTGAGGCGCACACCCCATCGGATCAAGAATTTCAGCTTTCGGGTGGGTCAGAAATTGCCCCATCATCACAATACGCGGACTGCAATCCGGACATATCCGCTCGATTTCAAGCCTGTGTTCATGGGCCATGGCAAAGATGACATCTGCGGCCTCAACAAGCGGTTTAGAAAGTGCCGAAGACCGATGATGTGTCAAATCAAGCCCGCGTTCATCAGCGGAAGCTATCATCTCCGGTGCTGCAGCACGCCCGACCAACCGGAGCGTACCCGCCGAAGCAATCCGCATCGACAAACCGCGTGCCTTGAGCAGCTGTTCAAGTTTGACGGCACCATACGCCGAACGGCAGATATTTCCGCTGCACACAAACAAAACGCGTTCCGGCATACATGGCGCATTCTCGACATGCTCTGTATTGACTTTTAAAACCGTCGGTTCCGCATCGCGCCTGACTACAGGCATCACGCCTTCCGGTTCAATATTGTCAAATTTAAACAGACGCGCTTTCACGCGATCCAGCCACGACATCTGTCTTATTCTCCTTTTGGGCAGACCTCATGCCATCCGCATACCTATGCTCAGGCTCCTTTTTGTCATGCATCATAAAAACCGCTCTGTTCCAGAGGATGCACGGGGCGTTGCGGGGTGTCCCCGCAAAGGGGGTAGGCGCGTATTGGCGCGCGGCTATGACGCCCTTTCAGGCCGTCATACGCCTTGCAGCGCGGACTATGTCGGCCCTTCAGGCCTCCATACGCCGCGCCAATAGCGCCGAAGGGGGCACAGCCCCCACAGTGTACCAAAAGTCCTTTTGGGGCTCAGCTCCAAACCACGCCTAGGGGATGAGCCCCTTGGTACCCACAATGGGGACTCACGGGTTTTGTGGGCGATACTGGTACTGTTGACTTGCATTTAGAAATGAAATGGAACCCTGTATCCCATTCCGAATCCCTGCATCATGCTATCCTTAAGGCATCGGCGCAATTTTGGGCGGCTTTTTCGAAGGATCAGGCACACGTTCCATACGCGAAAGCCCCTCGGTATCCGTCTTGGCACGACGGCGCAGCATGGCATATTGATCCTTGATCTGCGTCGTTTCCAACCAAATCTTAAAGTTTTCACCTGTCTGCATGTTGTAATGATAATCTTCGGCTTCAGCTAAACCCAAGAAACGCATCTGACGCGTACGAAGAATTTGAGAATTCTTTGAAAATGGCATCTGGATGATATTTCTGCGATATTTATCATTATATTCGAAATAATGTTCAGCATTGGACGGATATAACAACGTCATTTCCATCCCGGAATCTTTCAGAGCCTTGGCAATATCGAGCATGGCTTTATCGCCCGTCAAATCGCCGCAAACGGGGAAAACACGATTGTTCTGCCACAGCTGACGAATGCGCTGATAAAGACCTTCATCGGTGATAAATGTCGGCACATTCAGCTGTTTTTCTGTCGGCAAAACCTCTTTGTATTTTTTCGTGACGCGGTTAAAACGTCCATTGACTTC
>JAGBXG010000452.1 GCA_017629415.1 Pseudomonadota bacterium
GTGGTATGTCGCGGGGACGAAAAATGGGGGAGCGGGTCCCCATTTTTCCAAAAAACGACTGTTATCAGTACCCGGTTCATTCACAAAAACGTCAAATCCATTGTAGGTTCCAAGGGGCTCAGCCCCTTGGCGGGGTTTGGGGCGGAGCCCCAAAAGAACTTTGCGTACACCGTGGGGGAGTACCCCCTTGAGTGTTTTTGGGGCAGGATTCCAATAGGATTACTCCCGGATTATCAGGCATGCAGGTTCCGGGCATGTACGTACGCAAAGCCCGCAGGCAATACAATTTTGGGGCTTAACAAGTTGTATCACGAGATATCCGGCGCGATTGCGTTCCGTCGAAATTTTCAAGCAATCTCGCGGGCAAGCTCGCAGGCACAGACCGCATGATTTGCAACGTTTGGTGTCGATAGAAAGAAATTTGGGCATAGCAAACCTAAAAAAAAGCGGCGCGTATGCCGGCTTTGCCCGGCATAGCGGCGCAGGCCGGGCGTGTGAAACAGACCGGCCGCCCTCAAAGAAAAAACCATCGCATAAAAGCGCGAGAACTCTGGCTTTCATCCACTGGTTTTCGATTGAAAGCTTGAAGAATTTGAAAAAATCGGCAACACTGCGCCGCTTCTTGATGAAGCCAAAACACTGGCCTAAAAAAGTCTTATATCATATTTCGATATCGGAGGATGTCATGCGTTGGTTCTTGTCTGCAATTTGTATGTGTCTGGTGTGTAATGTCGCCCTGGCAGATCCCAAAGAAAAGCCGAAAAAAGGCAATTATAAAGACCAGCAGGCGCTCGATTTGGCGGCTGGACTGACAAATAATACCCAAACGAAAGCCGACGGCAATCTGAACGACTGGCATGACATCAACGGCGCGGATTTTGCCACCCTGATGAGCGGCGAATACGAATACGACTGGACAGGCCCAAAAGACCTGAGCGGAACCGTCAAAGCTCAGTATAGTGCCGATAAGCTGTTTTTCCTCATTCAGGTCAAAGACAATGCCGTGGTAGCCAAGAAAAAACAATGGAAATCGGATCGCATCGAACTGTGGCTTGAACCCGAAACCGAAGACGGCAAATCGATGGGCACCAAACGTGGCATTCTCATGGATGTCGGGCCGCTTGTTGCCGGTGACAATGCCAGTATCAAATGGATCAGCGGAAAAGGCGGCGGCCTTGAAGGCGCAGGTTATGTTGGTCATGACGGCTATGACTTTGAAATTGCCGTGGATTTTGCCGCTCTCGGCAAAACTTCCCCCGTCATGAAAGACAGCATGCGTTTCTGCGTACTCGTTCGCGACTGGGACCAGGATGATCCCAATGAAGACGAAGCCGCCATCGGCTCATGTCCTATCAACCCCAAAAAAGCCTCTTCTATCAAACGTGATCAGATGGGCAAAATGCGTTTCAGACTCGACGAAGCCATGTGGAATCTCGTGCTTGAAAATGACGCGCACATCAAAAATATCGATACCGAATGGACGAAACATCAGGCAGATATGACGGCAACGACCTTGCCTGAAATCATCGCTTTTTCGGGCTCAACTCTCGTCATTGCCGGTTACGGTCTCAACGGTCAGGATTTTTCGTGGATACGTCTCGATCTCGACACCGCAACCACCAAGCCTGCCCAAATTGAAACCAAAGACGTCGATGGCGACAAAAAACCCGAAATTCTGCTGACGCGCAACGAACATTGCACCAACGGCGCCATGAATGCCGATCGCACCTATGTGTTCTAGTTTTCCGACGGCACGGTCAAACTGCTGTCCAATTA
>JAGBXG010000453.1 GCA_017629415.1 Pseudomonadota bacterium
GCCATCATCACTCCATCAGAACTTACATCCGCTGCGTTCATTGCATTCTCGCGGATTTTCGCGCGCGGCTTTATCATTAAACCCCAATCGGAGCAATACACCGACAAATTTGATACCCATGAAACCGTTTTGTATTGAGGATTTAAAACCGATTCTCTAACATAAGAAGTTTTGGCAGTGTCATGACTGTATGCGCTAAATTTCTAGACTTTCTTAGCCCTGTGATATCTATGAAAACACGTTTGTCCCATCTTATCATTGCCCTTTCTGCCTGTATGTTTTTGTCCTGCGATGCCAATCAGCAGCCCAATCCTGGCGATTTTTCAGCGCGCAGCCTGCCCATTATCAATGGTACTCCCGTGTCTGGCGATGATCATTTGGCAACCGTGGCCATGGTGCTCAATTACACCACAGGCGCAGACGCTTTCTGTACAGGCACCCTCATTACACCCAATTACGTCCTGACAGCCGCACACTGTATTTCCCAGTGCCAAGGCGATTCGACAAATATCGAAGAATTTCGACCGCACATGTCCGTCGCCATCGGACAATCAGAAGCCACATTCCGAAAAATAATCCCGATCAAAGCCTTCCATCCACATCCCAAGTTTTACTGTTCACCGTATCGCATTTCGAACGATATCGCCATCGTACAGCTCGCGGAACCCGTTCATTTGGCCGAAGTCACCCCCATTCTGCCCATACCGCCCGTGTTCGATATGACCGCCGATGAAATCGATAACACTGGCGTCGATGTCGTCACCGTCGGATTCGGCCTGACAGACCCCAATAACAACGCCTCATCGGGCAAAAAATATATGACCGAACAACGCGTCTATGCCTACTGCCCAACTTCCGGCGAACAAAGCCGACTTTGCGGCACACAATTGACCGATACGGACGGTTTCATTTACTTTAATGCCACAAACACAGGAACTTGCCAGGGCGACTCCGGCGGACCCACGTTCATGAAACGCGATGGCGTCGATTATGTCGTCGGCGTAACCAGCTACGGATATGAAGAATGCCGTTATGTCACAGCCATGACACTCGTCAGCGAACACTTTGATTTTATCGCGGGAATCGTAAAAGACCTTTCAGCAGATTCACCCGAAAATTGTACCAATCAAATCGATGATAATGGCGACGGACGCATCGATTGCAAAGACCCATACTGCTTCCATATCAAACAATGCGTTCCCGAAGAATGCGTCAACCAAAAAGATGATAACGAAGACGGCTTCACAGACTGCGAAGATCCACAATGTGCTTCTGAATTGCTGTGTCAACCCGAAAATTGTACCAACAAAGTCGACGACAACGGCAATGGACTCATTGACTGCAACGATCTTCAATGCTTTGGCACTTTGATTTGTACACCCGAAAACTGCGCCAACGGCATCGACGATAACGGCAACGGCCTCACAGACTGCGAAGAAACCGAAACTTGCAGCAAATCCCTAAACTGCATTCCCGAAAACTGCAGCAACCGCAAAGACGATAACGGCAATATGCTGATTGACTGCGATGATCCGCAATGTGAAACAGCTTTGGTATGTCTGCCTGAAATCTGTAATGACAACGTCGATAATAACGGCAACAGCAAAATTGACTGCCAGGATCCGCAGTGCACACAAGACATTCATTGCCAGCCCGAAAATTGTTCAAATGGCGTTGATGATAATGCCAACGGACTTGCCGATTGCCAAGATTCCGCCTGTACCGCCGAAAAAAGATGCCAACCCGAAATCTGCGACAATCAAATCGATGACAACGATAACGGACACGCCGACTGCGACGATCCGGAATGTGCAGACATTTGTGCCAGCACATCCTCATCTTGTACATCCGCCCCCCTCACTTCGGGTTCCCACAGCTGGATCTGGCTGACTGCATTGCTTGGCTTGTCTGCAGGCCGCACTCTCCGCCGACGACGTACTTGCTGAGAACTTTTGCACCCATTTCGCCCTCAAAACGTCAGTCATCAGTACCCGGCTTCGACCTCACTATCGCCCTTCGGGCGTTCTCTCCCACAGGGAGAGAAACCTGATTCGCTTCGCTCATCCAAGCGAACTCGAGTGTTTGATTTGATGAGCGAAATCACATCCATTCTGCGGCAAAAACAGTAGCATCTACGAATGGTCAAAACCAACCAAAGCGAAACGGACTTCTGTATTTCATTTGGCATTTCTGCGATGTGCCGATTCAAGGGATAGGTGCCTTGGTTACATTGAGGCTTATACAGTGAGGGTGATGTGGAGTCATGAACTCTCATTTTTATGTATTTTGGACAATTCTTTAACCATGGTGGTGATTTGAAAAACGCTTAGTATGTTAATATTTTTCAATATTATCAATAGCTTAAGAAAATTATTTGTTTTGGTATTTGTTATGCAGACATCACAGGGGTTGTGGACATTTTGTTCCATTTAGGGGCGTATTTACTGATATCAATCATTTCGGTAAGTGGTGAAAAATGAAAGTTTTAAAACTGGTATACTTTTTTGTTTTTAGTTTTTTATATGTTTGTATGATGACGGGATATGCTTGGGCTGATGGACAAGTTGGTCATGCCGAAATGGGGGTGTCATCAACATCAAGCCAATCGTCAATAGAAATTTATGACGGTGATAATCATGTGATTTGGCATCCGAATGGGGAAACGATGCCTTCATCAAATTCGGATGTTCAGGAAAATGTCAATATCAATGACAGAGTGCAAAACAGTGCAGACATGCACATTTTGAATTTGGATGATGTTGCACAGAATAGTACGGTTATTATCATTAATCCCACGAATACTCAGAATAATATAAACATTATTATTAAGACATCAGAGCAAACTGTTCAGGCACCTGCTGAGGTTATGAATGGCGGGATGGACAAAACCATGCAAGGGGAGGCTTTAGAAAATGCCGGGGAGGAAAAGTCATGGCAACGCGGGTTTGATATGCGTTTTAACTTTGGGGCATTACTGTTATTTGCAGATAAAAACATTGATGGCGGATTTGGTCTCCGTTTAGATTTGGGATATCGTTGGAAATATGTGGGCATTTATGCTGAATGTAATGTTTTGTATACCTTGGGTATGATGGCTCTTTTGTATGGTTGGGGCGTACGAGGATTGTTCTATATTCCTCTCAGAGAAAATTTAGAATTTGTTTTGGGATTAGGGGTAACACAACAAGGTCTCATGGGCTTGGATATTCCAGTATCCGCAGGTTTAAATTGGCATTTGGGAGATATGGTATTAGGCCTAGATCTCATTTATGACCCTGTTATGTGGCCTGACGAACCTTATGATACATTTCATAATATCAGTTTAAATTTGGCAATTGGATATACTTTTTAAAGTTTTAATACAGAAATATATCTCATTAGCTGCGTCATTCCAGTCGGTCATGTGCGCCAGCACGCTCCCTCCTTTCATGCCTTGCTTTCTCGAAATCACATCCATTCTGCGGCAAAAAGCCCCGGCGTGGTTTGGGGCAGAGCCCCACACAAAAAAACGGCGCGTATCCGGAAGGATAGCGCCGTTCGGCGGCGTATCGGGCAAAGCCCGATAGCCGGTGTTTTCAAAAAAGTTTATCTGCCAAGTTTGTTTTTGAGGCGTTGCAGGGCACCGTCTTTTTGGAGTTTGGCGAATTCTTTTTCGATGGCCAATTCCTCGCGAGTGGGGCCGAAAAGTTCGTCTTCAATGTGTCCGATGCTGAAAGAGGGGGCTTCGGGGGAGGTTTGGGAACCGGCCAGGCGCGCGCTTTGTTTGATCAGGGCTTTTTGCTGCTGGATTTGGTCTTTTTGCTGGAAAAGCGACATTTCCTGCGCCTGAGCAGCCTGCAGACTGGCAATGGCGGAAGTGATGAGATCGTCGCGGTTGTGCTGACGTGCCAAATCGAGGCGTTCTTCCCACTTGCGGACATCGGCGCTGGCGGCATCGAGGGATTTGTCGAGGCTTTTTTCGATGAGCAGGAGCTTGGTGTATTCGGCTTTAAGCTCTTCTTTGGATTGGGCGCCGAGACCGGGTGTGAGCATTTGCGGCGGCGGCTGAATGGCGCCATGCGCGTGCGGAGCCGTGACAGGCGTTGTCGGCTGAATCATGCCAGGTGCGGCTGGGATTGCCGGCTGAATCATGCCAGGTGACGGCATCGCATTAGGTTGAGCACTGACCGGTTCAAAAACAGGTGCCTGATATTGCGGCGTGATAAAGCTTTGCGGATTGACTTGTGTGCCAATGACCTCAAAGCCATCGACAGTCGCCATGCGCTGCTGAGGATCGGGAATAATTTGGGCTTTTTTGGCCAGCGCAGCTTCGATGGCATCGGCGCATTTTTCAATGCTGGCCAGCTGGGCAATGTTGGCGGCTGCAGCTTGCATGGCTTGAAGGGATGCCGGATCGGTGAGCGGCTGGGCAAGCGTGGCTGAAAGCTTATAAA
>JAGBXG010000454.1 GCA_017629415.1 Pseudomonadota bacterium
CCCCCTGGAATCCTGCAATATTGGGCGGTTTTCGTGGGTTGGACGGGTACTGGTTGCTGACGTTTTGGGGGCGAAATGGGAACCCTGTATCCCATTCCGCCTGGGTAAACTTAACACTTCGTGAATGCTGACGTTTTTTGCCGGCATTTGGATGCAATTTCGAGGAAGCAAGGAATGAAAGGAGGGAGCGTGCTAGCGCACGTGACCGACTTGAACGACGCAGCTGCCGAAGAAAGCGCGCCATTCTGTCGAGCAAAAAAGCCTACCAAAGGGTCTGAGCCCCCCTGGAATCCTGCAATATTGGGCGGTTTTCGTGGGTTGGACGGGTACTGGTTGCTGACGTTTTGGGGGCGAAATGGGAACCCTGTATCCCATTCCGCCTGGGTAAGTTTTAACCATTCGTGAATACTGACGTTTTTTGCCGGCAAACTTGAGTTTGCGGTGATTGGCTCAGCGAATCAATCCCCCTTTTCTGTTGGGAAAGGGCGGCCGCGGCAATATTTCATCATAAATCAATGGAGAACAATGTTTTTTTCTCGGCATATATGGACAATCGTTTGTGGCGTTTTTGTTTGGACTTTGGGTTGTTCGGATGAAAGTCGCGGGGTGGATACGGATGGAGATGGTTTAAGTGATGTACAGGAGTCATATTTTTGTACCGATCCGAGTTTGGCAGATACAGACGGCGATACGCTTTTAGATGCTGAAGATGTCGAACCATGTAAGGCTTTAGAGATATTGCTGCATCCGAATGTTGCGGCGACAGCCAGTACAAAGACGAGAGCAACTGCAGTGATTCACGTTTCTGTTCAAGACGAGCTTGGAAGATGGCGGCAGGATGTACGGATTGCAGCCGAAACGGATTTCGGCATGTTAACACCGCCGGTGGTTGTCAGTCCGGGATTGTATGAAGTTACGTTGACTGCGGACGCATCCGGGGCTGCCAATGTAAGCTTTTGGACTGTTGATGCCATGGGGCAGCCGGATGAACATGCACAGGAGATGCTTCAAGTTATTCTGAAATTGGAAAAGGAAACTGAACCCGATAATCCTGGAGGAGACGAGCCTGGAGGAGACAATCCTGGAGTGGATACGCCGGTCAATCCGGGGGATGTGCTGATCGATGAAAACCATGTCGTCCTTGAGCAGCCAGGTGTGAATCCGGGGCGGTATAAGACTGCAGGTTCTATGAATGGTGAACTCTGGGTGATGGCCATCGATGGGTCTTGTCTGGATTGGTCTGGAGAAACTCTGAAAAGTTATGCGAATGCCTATGTTCAAGTGGATTTGAAGGATGGCACCAAACTGACGGGGATGACGAATGCCGAGGGCTGGATTCATTTTAAGGACAAACGTTTGACAGCTCCTGTCACTGTAACAGTGGGAGCTGCAGGTGCACGCTATGTTTCTTGGATGGATGTTGATGCACGTGTGATTTCGGCTGGAATTCACAGCCGTGATATTACAAGGGCTGAAGCTGCATCGCGAGGCGGTGTGGTTACGGGGGTCGTGCGCGGATTTTGGGGCGAGACTGGATTACCGAGTTTGCCGAAAGAGAATACGAATGTTTTTGAGACGATTAATATAGCAATTGTTCAGTTAGGGATTCGGAATGCTCCTTTAAGTTCGATGAATACAGGGGCCATTTTATTGCCGCCGAATGCAGAGTCTGCAACTGCGGAGTTTTTTGAAATACCGCCGAATCTTGTGCTTTCGAATCTGTCCAAACCTGAGAATTCACGTTTTACCATTGATCTCGTAAAACCTGGCAAGTACGTGGTATTTGCGCTGGCCGGTGCCGGTGGCAATATCATGGCGGCATCTCAGAATCCGTATGAACTTCGGTTTACGCCGATGGCACTTGGATTTAAAGAAATCGAAGTCAAAGCCGGTCAAAATCTCGATATTGACCTGGATTTATCGATCGATTTAAGGGCTTCGGACAATGATATGGGCAGCCTTTATTTTGGGCAGTTGCCAGATGATCCCAAAACGGGGCAGCCGTTGCCAATGGGGCTGGTATTGCCGATGATGAACACGGGGAAAGGCTATGTCTTTTTAGATGTCAATTCGTCATATAATTTGAGCGGTTTTAAAAATCCGTTGCAGACAATTTATCCTAAAGCTGTGCATCAGACATTTGAAATGCTTGGTCTGAATGTGCATCCCATGGTTGTGGGACTTGCAGGGCGCAAGGCTGTCGATGGCTTTGATCCGCCGGGAATTTCGACGCTTATCATGCATCCTGAATATACCGATACCGGTAAGGTTTCGACGCAAGATATGAATCAACGGGCGCAATGGGCCAATTTACCGACATTTGTGGCACCTGCACCGCCGCAAAGCACGGCCTTTGATGCTGTGGGTGGCCGTCTCAATCCAAGCCGCCGCATTGCATGGCAGGGGCCGGAAGATGCCGACATGACTGTATTGCGCCTCAATTATATGACACCGCCTATTCACAACAAGCTGCTCAATTCAGATATTGGGGCATCACAGGCACATTTGCTTTGGGAAATTTATGTTCCTGCTCCCAAAACAGACATTGTTTTGCCGGATTTGGAAAAAACGGCACCGGATTATCCTGTTCTCGTCAATTATGCCCCTACCACGGCCAATGATGCTTATCAATACGGTCCTCATACGATAGAAATCGAAATCAGTCCTTATTATATGGGGCCTAAAAAATTTGATTTTAATACCGATTTTCTTATCGAAGATGTCAATATGAATGCATGGGCTGTATCACAAGATTCCTATTTGGTTGATGTTACTCCATAAAGCATAGGGTTGAGACATATTTTTGAGGGGGCCGAGCCCCCTTCGGCGCTATGGGCTGTGCCCATACGCGCCTACCCCCAACCGGGGCGTTGCCCCGGACCCCACTCAGTTGTCGTTCCCTTTTTAGAAGCTCGCCATTTGGGTCGTTTTTTTTGATGGGGACTGGGGGGGACAGCATTGGTAAGTCTTGATTTAAGTTTTTGCAATGAGGCATGCTATGAATTCAGAACAAGTTTTTTCTCAACATTCATCCGTATCTTCATCATCCGCTGAATCATTGGCAAACTCGTCAGAAGTTTTATCGCATTATCCCGAGGTTGTCGTTCAACGTTATGAATTGCTTGAAAAACTGGGGAAAGGTTCGCAGGGGCAAGTTTGGAAAGCCAGACGCAAAAGTGACGGCGAACTTGTGGCCATAAAGCAGCTCAATGTCCATTCTGTCACCACATGGAAGCAGTATGAGTTATTCAAACGTGAGGCAGATACGCTGGCTTCTTTAAAAATCGATGGTGTTGTGCCTTTTTGTGAATATATCGAGGATTTGAGTGCCAATCCGCCGTATGTCAGTATTGTCCAAAAATTTATCGAAGGTCAGACACTGGCTGCAATGTTGAAGAAAAACCATCGGTTTAAAGCCGAAACGATTTACGACATTGTTGCTCAAATTCTCAAAGTTCTTCAGCAATTACATGGTCATAAGCCGCCTGTGGTGCATCGCGATATTAAACCGTCTAATATCATGCTGACACAAGTGGATGAAGACCATTACAAGATCACGTTGCTTGACTTTGGGGCTGTCGCGAATCCTCAAGTACAGAATGGTGGGTCTACGGTTGCCGGTACTTTTGGGTATATGCCGCCGGAGCAGCTCATGGGTCAGGCGTGTGCTGCCAGTGATATTTATGCGCTTGCCGCAGTGACTGTTGAGATGCTTTCAGGGACATCGCCGGCTGATATTGAAGTTTGTGATTTTAAACTCGTGATTGAGCCTTATCTTGAGCATTTGGAGGCGGCGGTTGTTCAGACGTTGGAACATATGCTTGAGCCATCTATGGCGCATCGATTTTGTGATTATAATGCTTTGATTGCACAGTTTTCTAATTTAGCAAATCAGAAGAAACCTTCAGTATTGAGCTTTTTAAAAAAATCATCAACGCCTAAACTTGAGGAGGTTGTTTCGATTTGTCAGTCTGGAAACTATGAGGTTTGGCAGGCGTTTGAATCCGACAAGGCGATCAAATATCTCAAACATCTCATCGGAGAATATAAAGAAAAATGTAAAAAGCTGGAACATGAGATAAATAATGATCCGTTGATTAAACAGTATAATGCGAATATTTCACACTATAGAGGATTGATAGAAGATAATTCGAGAGGGAACCTTTCCTTTACGGAAATTAGAAGTTATATAGAAAAAAATGAGGCTGGAATTCGTGACAGGCGTGCTGAGTTGATGGGGAAAGTTAATCTGGAAAAACAAGATCAAGATATTGGATGCATCATTGCTTTGGCAGTTATATGCTGCTTTTTTATACCGTTGGGTCTTCTGTTGATGATAATATTTATTGTATATAAGGTGCTGAAACCCATTTTTAATAAAGGGCTCAAAGATAAACATCAATTGATAATGTTAAATAAAGAGTCTATAAATCTGGAAGAACCGCCATTTGAGTTGGAAAAAATTGAAAAAATATGGTCCCAAAATTGTAAATTGGTGGGCAAAATTGTTCGCATTGAATACATGTCGATTCGTGACAGTAAATCTTATGCTGTGCATCAGAAAGGCATTGATAATGATTTTGTATTTACGACATGTGTCCCATGTTTTAAAGTGAGTTATCAATATCGACTTCCTAATGATATTTTAAAAAATATCCTAAAGGATATGCCAATTTCTACAAAGGTTTCCAATTTGCAAGGGAATCATTCGTTATGTCATTTGGAATTTTATGGCGAAACGATAGTCCATACATCGCCTGAGCAATATTATAAAATTGGCGATATGATTCCACTTGTTATCGGTTTGTATGAACTCAAGCCATCCATATATACTTTGAATGTCATGCCGTATCCTTTTCCATTTGCAGATGTTCAGAACGATGACGAATTTTTGTACACGCTGATGATAAGCGAACAGATGATTCAATCCCAATCTGAAGAAGAATTTCAAGATGCGGCTGTCCATTTCATGAAAACTGAATTACCCAAGGCATCAGAGGAATGGCAAAAATGGTATGATTTGCTTATCCAAAATGGATACGTTGGGTGCTTGACTGAAATCGTTCATCTATTACCTGAAGAAATCGGTGTCAAGGTGCTTCAAAATGCGGCCAAATCCAATCATGTTAAAGCTATGATTAAACTGGCGCGGTATTATAATGAGAATAAAAAATATAAACTGGCTTTTAAATGGTACATGCAAGCCTTTGATATGGGGGAAATTCAGTTATATCCTGAAATTTTAAGACTTGAAGTGGATAAAAAAGATTATAAAACTTGGACGGCATGGGTTGAATATTTGGTCTCCATGTTTACAGAACTAGCCAATGACGGAGATATCGATGCGAGCCTTCAACTTGTAGAGATATATGAGTATATTGATGATTCCGATAATGTTTTAGTATGGCTGACGAAGGCTGTTCACTTAGGAGATATTTCGTCAATGGAAAAATTAATTCGAATATATATAGAGAAAAAAGAGTATGACAAAATTATTGCGTTGGTGGATGAAATCCTTAAACAAAAGCCAAATGATGCAGATATCACAATAAAATATGCAGAGCTTTATTTCAAGATGGAAAAATATAGCCATGCAGCACAGTGTTATCAAAAAGCTTTACAATGTATGCCTCAGTCTGATTCGAGGTATCGCAAAGTTCAATCTGATTTAGAGCTGTGTCAACTTATTGTCCAAGATGGAAAGAATGATGTGAATGAAAATAAACTGCTTCAGGTTGCCAGGGTCTTTAGAGGGAATAATGACTTTCAGAATGCTTTGAAATGGTACGATAAAGCACGTTTTTTGGGGAGTGCCATGGCAACACGGGAAGCTTTGGACATTTGCATAAAACGCGGGGATAGGGCATTGGCTTTAATATATTATGTATGGTTGGCAGAGCAGCACCATGATGCAGGTGCTGCAAGAGCCGCAGGTTTACTCTATCAAGAATTAGGGGACTTCGAGAGAGCCAAATCCTACCTTAGGAGATACACGATATTAAAGGGACAAGGAGGTCATTAGGGCATTCTCTTCACAGTGGAGAAACTTTCATTGACTTCGAAATCATATCCATTCAACAGCCCAAAAAGGCTGCAATGAGGTTCCGTCCACCCCACGCCCATGATTGTAGGATTCCAAAGGAGCTCAGATCCTTTGCTGGGGTCTGGGGCAACGCCCCAGCGTGTTTCCAAAGGGCAGCGCCCTTTGGTGGGGTTTGGGGCTTTAGCCCCAATAAAAAAAGGCTTTGCGTATGGCCGGCAGGCCATAGCAAAGCCCCACGCGCGAGCGTATCGTGCCGGAGGCACGATAGCCGCGTACATGAAAAAAAGAGGTTAATTGATGTCTTCGTCGCATGCTTTGAGGTCAAAGATTGAAGAAGTGTTGTCATCTTCGATGCATTCGACGAATTCGCCGCGAACTTTTTCCTCGGTGGGGGCATCGATGACGTAGTAGATGTTGTACATGCGTGTTTCGGCGTTAGGGGTGAGGGTGACGGCATCGGTGATGCCTTCGATAATGCCGGTCATATCCCACTGGAAGGAGATAGTAGAATCGTTGCCTGGTGTGAGAATTGTGGGGAGTTTCATCGTTTGGATGAGGGCTGGTTTGCCCGTATCGTTGGCGTTTGCCACATAGAATTTGACTTCCAGGCCGGCTTTGATGCCCAGTGAGCCTTTGTTGGCAACTTTGGCGGAAATTTGGAGTGTTTTAGGTGTGTTTGTGCAGGTATCGCGAGCCCCGGAAAGGCTTTCTGCGACGAGGTTCGGGGCATTAAAGAGTCCGCCTGGCTGTGTATTTTGTCGATAGTTGTTAAGTTTGGGGTGCAGCCAGTTGACGATTTCATTTTTGGGCACGGTGCCATCTTCGTTGATGTTGGTAACGTGATAGAAGTGTTGGTTCCAGATACGGCGTGTGCGCACCCATTGTCCACCTGGGTCTTCGTAGGCGGTGACGCCCATGGTGACGCCTTTTTGCATATCTGAGCTGAGAACAATCTCGGTGCTGCCATCATTATCGACATCGACGATGATGGGGTATTCGTAGCCTGTGGCGCTGTAATTGGGCACTTCGAAGATAATATCGGGTTCGGGATAGCCGTCGCCGTTGGTATCAACGCCAGACCCCAGGCCGGAGTAAACGCGGAGCTTGGTTTCGTCGGCATAGACGACTTCGGCAACGCCATCGCCCTCAAAATCAAAGACACTTGAGCCGGTAACGGCACTTGAGTAGTCTTGCGTATTGGCGTCAGCCCAGAGGACTTTGCCGCCGTCGGGTGTGCCATCGTTGCTGTAGACAATGTAGTAATAGCGAGCTGCCACGCCGATGTCGGGTCTTCCATCGCCGTTGAAATCGGCGACAACGGGGGTGCCGCCGCCTGAGTTACATTGATTGTGTGTGGAGGTTGTGCAGTCATATCCGCGAGCTTTGGCGCGTTCAAAGCTGATCGGAATCGGCGCTTTCCAGCTTTCTTTGACGCTCCATTTATAGGTGCCGTCTTCCTGTTTTTTCTTGAAGATTTTGGCGAATTTGAATGAGCCGCCGCGCATTCCGCTGATGGTGTGTGCAGTTTCGGGGATGAGTTCGCCGGTTTCTTCGGCATCAGGGCCGGAGGGCATCATATCGGCGATGGCGATTTGTCCGCCGGGGAGTCCGCTGGCGAGGACATTGCAGTGGTCATCCATGATGTTGCCGGCGGTGACAATTTCCATCTTTCCGTCATTGTCGAGGTCTGCGGCATGTGGGTAACTCATGGATTTATGGCATCCTTCGCGCCATGCAAATTGGCCGTCGACGACGGAAGCAACGCCATCGTTGGTGAGGACTTCGGCGGAACCGTCGGCATCGAGGTCGGCGACAGAGATGAAGGACAGCTTGGCACCTTTCGTAATGGTAATACTGTATTTGGTCTGCAGTTTGAAACCTGTTGGGGATGTCGTATCGGGAACGACGGTCAGGGCTTCGAGTTTGTCATCGCCACCTAAGACATAATTGGGACGATTGAGGTTTGTGCCTACGAGAATTTCGACATGTCCGTCATTATCAATATCGGCAACGGCGGCATCGATAGGATAAGTCCAATAACGCGGTTCTGAAGATGCGATTTCGCGTCCGTCATCGCCGCTGATGACGCGCAGGACGCTGGGAGCTTGGGTATCGGGACCTACTTTGGTGGAGTAGGCGATGAAGACGACATCGGGGATATCGTCGGCATTGACGGCACCATCCTGATTATCGTCGGTGAAATTGGCGGCCATTGGCATGATGATGACGCGGATATAATCGGGATGCTGAACGGGGGCTCCTCCGGGGAGATCCTGTGGCCATTGCCATTGTTTGAGAGCTTTAAAGGTTTCAAATGTAGGGATGACCTGGCAAGTGGAGGGCATGGCATCGACATTGACGCATGTCATGGTGGATTCTTCGCAGAATTCATCGAACGCACACTGGCTGGATTTGGTGCAATCGATACCGCGAGGCATGCAGCTGCCGTACAGGCAAAGCTGTGTGGCGTTATCGCAGCAGAATTCTTCCTTTTCGCCGCATCTCGTATGTGTGGTGGCATCACAAGCAATTTTGCATGTGTTATCTTCGCAGACATCGCCGACGGCACAGCAAACCTCATTGCAGCGGACGCCGCCGAGACAATCTTCTTTGCATAAGTAATCTTCGCAGACTTGTCCTGGGTTGCAGCACATGGAAATGCCGTAAATGGGGTTATCGCACCGGGTTTGGGTTTCCTGGCACGGTGTAATACATCCGTAAACGGGATCGCAGACTTGATTGCTGTTGCAGCATCGCGCGTTGCATCTGGCTTTGCCGTCATCGCAAGTTTCCCGGCATGTGCCTAAAACGATGTCGCATAACTCATTTTCTCCGCAGCATGCGTTTCCACAAGTGACTTCGCAAGGTTCGCATGTGCCGTTGGTGCAAAGTTCGGTGGGGCCGCATGCAGGATCGCAAGTCTCATTTGGGCTGACACATTGGCCTTTAAAGCAGACGTTAGGCGCATTGCACTTCAGGCAGGGATCGTCTGCTTCGTAGCAGATTTCATCTTTACAGACGTGTGTTTTTTCGCATTTTGCGCAAGGATCTGTGGGGGCATAGCATGCACCGCCGACGCATACTTGGTCTGTATGACATGCGGCGCAGGGGTCGCCTTTGTCAAAGCATCGTCCTTCTGAGCAAATTTGGTTTGTTGTGCATTCCAGGCAAGGATCGCCAAGTTCATAGCATTTCTGATTTCGACATACCTGTTCCGGACTGCATAAGCTGCATGGGTGTTTATTGCTGTAGCATTCGCCGCTGACGCAGACTTCATCGGCGCCGCATATTTCGCATGCCGGATTGTCGTAACATATTTTGGCTTGTGAGCAAACCTGGCCTTCGGCACATTGGCATGGGTCTACAGGACCAGGTAAGGGCATGGATTCATCGGAACAGCCGAAGAGGCTACATGCAGTCAGGGTTAACCCCACCAACATTCATTGCTTTGATGTCATAAAACCTCCAAATATTGCGATTCAAGGGAGTTTGCCCCTTGGTTGGGGCAGATTTTATTTTTTATAGATGTCTTATGCCTGAATGAACAGATTTTCTTGAGGGGGCCAAGCCCCCTGCGGCGCTATTTGCTTTGCAAATACGCGCCTACCCCCGAGTGCGGGGCTTTGCCCCGCAACGCCCCGAAAACTCTTGTTCGAATCGGAATCTCTGTTTATTGAGCATTCCATTGCATTCATACGCTTTGAAATCACAAATTTAAAGTTCTTCTATCGAGTGTTATCGTCAGTTTTTTGCATCTGTATTGTAGCTTATGATAAATATTGAGACTTGCACCGCGCCATTGATTTCATTATAAGGGCGCACTCGGATTTGGGGGCAAAACCGAGAATTTCATAGCAATGCGGGGATTCAGTCACACAGGAGTTACAGTGGCCGGAAAAGAAGAAGGAATTACCGTAGATGGTACGGTGGTTGAAGCTTTAAGAAATGCGATGTTCCGTGTGGAACTTGAGAATAAGCACGTCGTGCTTGCCCATGTGTCGGGAAAAATGCGTAAGTTTTTTATCCGTATCCTGCCCGGCGATAAAGTCACGGTTGAACTTTCACCGTATGATTTGACGCGCGGTCGTATCACATACCGTGAGCGCTAAAAGGAAAACGTCGGCTGCGGCTGGCGTTTTTTTTGGCAAATCACATGCCGATGTGTGTTGGACGTAATATTGATGTCAAAAAAGATTCCTAAAACGGCAGTCAATATAAACGTTCCAGAGGTAACCATATGATTTTGGATCGTTTATTTGGCTATTTTTCCAGTGATTTGGCTATCGACTTAGGCACAGCGAATACGCTGATCTATGCTAAAGGTCGAGGGATAGTTGTGCGCGAGCCGTCTGTCGTTGCCGTCCAAAAAGAAAGCCGGGGCGAAAAACGTGTGCTGGCTGTCGGCAAAGAAGCGAAAGATATGCTCGGTCGTACCCCCGGAGGTATCCAGGCCATTCGACCGATGAAAGACGGTGTCATCGCCGATTTTGAAGTCACCGAAGCCATGCTTCGTTACTTCATTTTGCGCGCGCATCAGCGAAAGACATTTGTCCATCCGCGCATCATCATTTGTGTGCCTCATGGCATCACCGAAGTCGAAAAACGCGCCGTTCGTGAAAGTGCTGAAAGTGCAGGGGCTCGCGAGGTTTATCTCATTGAGGAACCGATGGCGGCCGCTATCGGTGCTGGTTTGCCTATCGATGAACCTTCCGGAAATATGGTCGTCGATATCGGCGGTGGTACCACTGAAATCGCACTCATCAGTAAGTCGGGTATCGTCGAATGTACTTCTGTACGTGTCGGCGGTGATAAAATGGATGAAGCCATCATGCTTCATCTCAAAAATAAATACAATCTGCTCATCGGTGAGCGCACGGCTGAGCAAGTCAAATGCACGATTGGTATGGCATATCCATCCAATGAAATTTTGCAAATGACGATTAAAGGCCGTGATTTGGCTGCAGGTTTGCCCAAAAGCCAGGAAATTCACAGCGAAGAAATTCGCGATGCTTTGGCTGAACCCATTCGGCAGATTATTCAAGGTGTCAAATCCGTACTCGAAAAAGCTCCTCCCGAACACTCCGCCGACATTATCGATAAAGGCATTGTATTGACGGGCGGCGGTGCTTTGCTCAAAAATCTCGACATTCTGATTCGCGAAGAAACTGGTTTGCCAGTGCTCATCGCCGATGACCCGTTGACATGTGTCGTCATGGGATGCGGAAAAGCATTGGATCAAATCGAACTCCTTCGGGACGGCACAAGCGTGAGCTGATATCATGATGAAGGCGCTGATAAAACGCTACCAGACTATGGGCGTCATGGCGTTGGTATTGGCGCTGCCAGTGCTTGTTTTTGTCGTGGCAGGCAACAGCAGACAAGAACCTGCTGTGATTCAAACACCTGTGATGGCAGTTTCAGGCAAATTACAAAGTCATAACGATTATGTCATCGGAAATGCCGCAGGTTTTTGGGATTCATATATCGATTTGGTGCATACCAAACGCGATAATGAAATGCTTCGTAAGGAAAATGCCAAGCTGAGAGAAGAGAATATCGGGCTGCAAGGCATCCTTCAGCAAAATGCAAGATTGACTAAAATGGTCGGATTTAAGCAGCAAAGACCGATTTATCAGCTTGCACCTGCCAGAGTCATTGCTGCAGATATGTCGCCTTATTTCCGCGTGTTGCGGCTTCGTATTGAAACGGAAGGCCAAAATATTGAACCTGAAATGCCTGTCGTTTCTGCAGATGGTGTCGTCGGTCGCATTGAACGCGTTGATGGCAAATATTGTGATGTCATGCTGAGCGTCGATATCCGATCAAAAATCGATATTATGACACAGCTCAACCGTTCGCGAGGTATTTTAAGCGGTACAGGCGATGAAAATAAATACGAGGCGCGTATTGCTTATTTGTTGCGCCGGGATGAAGTCGAAGAAGGGGAACTCGTGGTGACAAGCGGACGCGCGGGGACTTTCCCCAAAGAATTGCCCGTGGGACGCATTGTTTCTATCGATAACAAAAGTTTCGGACTTTATCAGGAAGTCACTGTCGAACCTATTGTAGATTTCTCCAGGCTTGAGGAAGTCTATATCATCACCGGCATTGCTGAAGATTCGAGAAAACGATGAAACGCGTCATCATTAACGCATTGACTGCCATTCTCCTCATGCTGGCACAGACAAACGTTACGTCTGCTTTCGGCTGGGATGTCTTGTGTCAATTCGGTGTGATTGCTATCGTATTGGCTGCAGCAACCACCATGCCCGCAATGCCTACCGCTGTTGCCATGCTTTGTATCGCTTTCTTTTGTGATGTTTGGAGTTCAGGCCCTGTAGGGCTTTATGCGATGGCATTTATGGCTAGTTTTGCTGTGGCATGGGCGTTTATTGGACGCACAAAAACCGAGCGCGTCATTGCACTGATGGTTTGTTCGGCATTAGTCTGCATGCTATTTGAGGGCATTTTGGCTGCCATATACAGCATTTATTATTGGAACACGCATTTCTTGTCAGTATTCCTGCATCAATCTTGGATGAATGCCCTCATGACCGCTTGCTTGACACCACTGGTGATGTGGGCAACGCATGGGATAGAAAAGCTCTTTATTCGTCGAAAAACGGCGATTTCATAAGGATAACCTGCTGTGTTTTATGTCCTTCTCGTCTTATGTATGACGGCTGCACTGGCCAGTGATATCTGTCATTGGGGGACGTACGCACTGGTGATGGCTTATATCGTTCTGGGAGCTATATGTGAATGGCGGCAATGGGTACGGCCACGGCTTTTCAAAGTTCTTGGCGTGGCTTTGTTTTTTGCCCTGTTCGCTATCGATATTCTGCGAAGCGCTGGATTGCAGGAACTTGTTCTCAGTGCTTGTCTGAATATCGTATGGTCATTGCTTGGATATCGTGCTTTAAGACATGAAAAAACGGCCGAACGTATTCAGATGGGCGTTATCGCTGTGTTGCCGCTGGTTTGTGTCGCTTTCGCCATGCCAGCTATTGCACTCATCATTTTTTTGATCGCTTATTTCGCAGTCCTTTTTGTTTATTTGGGAAGGCTTGCATTGGCGGAACCTACGACTGGCAGTGTGGCGTACAGCGAACGCATGTTAAAAGCGCGGCATTTAAGTATGCCTGGACGACGGTTTTGGATAAAAACGAGCTTGCTTGGATTGCTGGCATTTGCGGTTGGAGGATTGCTCTTTCTTGTCGTGCCGCGCTGGGGCAATGATGCGGTTTCTGCAATGCCTGCTGTTCAGCCTTCGCGGAGCGGATTTCCAGATGTTGCGCTTGATAAAACCGGAACCATAGAACTGGATTCTACGCTGATGTTTCGTGTGGCTTTGCCGGAAACAAGTGAACCGCGTTATTGGCGTATCGAAGCGCAAAATATCTTCGATGGCAAAAAATGGCGAGCCATTGGAGGCCAGCGTGACCTCAGACAAAAACCTGAAACGAGTGAAACGGTTTATCGCCTTGAGTTTGTTAAAGAATGGCGCGACCATCGAATTCCTACACTCTATGGAACAACCACAGTCGTAAAATTGTCAGAAAATCAAAATGCGCGCATTCAATTCTATCCTGACGCAGCAGATGTCTGGCATCGATGGGGATGGCGGCGAGAAAATCCGCTCATGGGGTTTGAATTTCAGCTTCAGGATACATCGAATACGTTGCAATTGGGGAAAAAACTAAAATCTACGATGACTCGGTACCTCAAAAAGCTGAATACAAACCAAGAAAAAAACGAACTATCGTTAAATCATGAAAGCAAAGAGGGGATTGCTCAAAATTCAATCAAAAACTTAGACGAGAATGTCGCTTTTTATGAACGGCATCAGGGAAAGTGGCGGCTCTATTATCAAATCTCTGCTGAACCTGGAAAACAGCCGCTCAGCATTGAAGCACGTACATACGATAAACGTCCTGCACATATAGTCGCATGGCATTTGATAACACGGTTAAACAGGGACTTAAAACCGTTGCATCAGCAAGGCAGACGTTTTGAGTATGACTATACCCCCATGTTTCATCAAGATACGACACTGTTTGACGCTCGACGTATATGGCCAGGCAGAAAAAAAGGTTCAGCTTCTGTTCAGCGCATTCAGAAGTTTGCAAAATCTATTGTCGGAGATGCTCAAACACATGAAGAAAAGGCGATCCGTGTTAGAGATTATTTGCATACACATTATCAGTACAGTTTAAAACGTCCAGAACGGCGAGATCCCATCATCGAAGATTTTCTTTTTGAGCAGAAATTTGGGCATTGTGAGATGTTTTCCACAAGTATGGCGGTATTACTTGCCAGTATTGATGTGCCTGTTCGCAATGTCAGCGGATTTGCCTCCAATGAATATCGTGATGGTATGCACCATGTTCGCGCTGCTCATGCACACAGCTGGGTTGAGGTCTTCTTAGACGAATCGCGAGGGTGGACGGTATTTGAAGCCACACCGCCTGGTTCTTCAAACGTTGAAGTTGACTGGCTGGTGCGCATTGATGACTGGTTTACATCTTATGAACCGCGTGATCTGTATGCATGGATGCAGAAATACGGCCTTATTGTTTTGGCTGTATTCTTGCTTTGTATGGGATTTATCAAGCTAGTGCGTGTGCCCATGCGGTATGTGCGCCGTTGTTTGCAGCCGACTCGTGATGTCTGGCAATGGGCATGGAACGATTTGATGATGCAGTGTCAAAAAGATCCGCAAACCCAAATTTTGGCAGAACGCAGCCTTGAAGCCTGGTGGGAATATGGCGAAAATGATGAAATCACGGCGTTTGCCAAAGCTTATATTGCTGCGCGTTACCAAAAAAAGCATATAGAAAATGAACAAAGTACATGGCGGCAGCGATTTTGTCTGAATCGTCAGATTTTGTGTCGTAAAAACAAAATCATGCGCGTCTTGAAAGCCAAGAAACGCGCATGAAATAACGACAACCAAGAACTATAATTTTTTTAAAATGGGCTGAATACGACCGTTTTCATCGCCATGAACAGTGAATTGTGAATCGCCATTTACCGTTTGACCGTCTACGTTTGTGTGCTCATCTTTACTGCTCAGGCTAGCGGTTGCACTCGCATCGAATGTCGAACGACCGGCTGTTATAACTGATGTATATCCATAACAATAGTAGTGTGGACCGCTAATCTGAAATCCGAGACGCGTCCAAGGTACAGTTGTCCATATGGCTGAATTTGGCGTGTATTTTTGGCCGGGTTCCAGAAGTAAATTTCCACAAGTCAATTCGTTCGTGCAGTTCTGTGCACTATTGCCTTCTTTTTGGCATCCTGGGTATAAATTTTTAGATTTGATCAGCAAGCCGTAAGAATGTTCGGCATGGAAATAGGAGGCTGCGCCATGGGAGAGCGTACTTAATTTTTCGCGCGCTTCGCTGGTTTTGGCTTCATAAATGAAATGATCGTAAGTAGGAATGGCGACGGCTGCAAGAACACCGATAATGGCTACGACAACCATGAGTTCTACGAGCGAAAAACCTTTTTTCCATGGATTTCTCATCGGATTCTCCCAAAGTATGGTGTTGCTGGTTTAAAATACAACACGATATGATGATATGAGATTTCGAGTTGAAAGGCAAAATAACTGCGTCTGCAGATAAAAATGGTTTGAGAAAGGTATTTTTTTGAGGGGGCAGCCGCCCCCTTCGCGTCTATTTGCGCGGCGTATGCCGGTCACGGCATAGCTCGCGCGGGCAGGCGTATGCGGCTTGAAGTGGCGGCGAAGCCGCCCGGAAAAGCCGGCATAGCCTGCGCAAATACGCCGCTACCCCCACTGCTGTTGAAAATCAGCCATGCCGATGAGGAAGAAAAAGGCATGACTAGGCATGAAGTATTCCCCGTTTGAAAGCTTCATCCGGGAAACAGGGCAGCTCAGGGTTATTCTGCATCCATCATCAGGACTGCATCGATTTGGCTTTGAGAAATAGAACCTTCGCGTTTGATAAAAGGTTCGCCGTCTTTGAAATCGAGAACAGTGGACGGTGTGGATTGAGGAATGTCGCCAGCTGTCACAAAGATACCTACGTGAGCCATGAAATTCTTTTGGATCATGGCCGGGCTGGAGGCGCCATTCTTTTTCTCGCGGTTGGCGCTTGAAACGAGCAGCGGTCTGTCGAGTTCCTTGAGCAGCCGGAGGAGCCATGGTTCGGACGGAACGCGGACACCGATTTTGCCGCCGGCTTTAGTCAAAGGGCGAAGAATGGGGGCAGGGATATTTTCTTCATTGGGTTCGAAACGAATCGTCAGTTCGCCGGGCCACAGTTTTTTGGCCAAAACTTTGGCTTTGGAGGGAATGTTGGATGCCACGGTTTTCAGGGCATCATAGCTGGGAATAAAAACAAGAGATGGCGCTTTGGCGGTACGGTGTTTCGAGAACAGCAGGGCATTGACGGCCTTAGGGTTGGTGAGGTCTGCTACAATGCGGTAACTGGAACGACACGGAATACATACGATACCGCCCGATTCCAGGCAGCTGCGTACATTAATAAACTCACTTCCTCTCATCATTTCCTGCAATTCAATGGTGCGCATGGGATCTCCTTGTTGTTTTGCGTCTGTATGGGGTCAATCCTGACCCACAGATGAGGTTTATAATCCAAAACGCATCAAGTCTCTATGATTCTTTGCCGTGAAGCAGAAGTTGAAGTAACACGTGGCAGCAGAGGCTTTGAATTGTACGCATATCGTGCAAATGGATTTTTTTCATCAATATATACAGCGGTATAGAGGTGGTGCATGAAAAAAGGATTTTGGGGTGTAGCGCTCTTATTTTTTATGTTGATGCCCGGTCTGGTGTGTGCCGAACCGGCAGTTGGATTGACAGATAAAGGCGTTTCTCGTGCGAAGAATGAAGATAGTTTTGTGATTTTAGATACGGCTGATCTTTATTTGGTTGCAGATGGTATGGGTGGGCATGCGGCAGGCGAGGTTGCAAGCGCACATGTGGTTCAGACGTTTAAAGATTATGTACGCATGCCGATATGGGGTGCTTTGGATAAAGTTTGGCCGTCCTCACGCACGGTGTTTACGGTGGCGGCATATTTTGAGGCCAACCGGCGCATTTTGCACGAATCGATGGCCAATCCGGCACGCCGTGGCATGGGGACAACAGCGGTTTCCGTAGTGCGTCGTGAGGGGTATATGGATGTCGTCAATCTGGGGGATTCTCGGGCTTATCGGATTCGTAATGGCTACATGGTTCAGGTGTCGCATGATCATTCATTGGTGCAGGAATATATTGATCAGGGCAAATTAAAAACACCGGAAGAAATCGAGGCATTTCCCTATAAAAATATCATTACTCGTGCGATGGGAACGCAGCCGAAAATAGTGCCGGATGTCTTTTCGGAGCCTTATCGTCCCGGCGATATTTATTTGCTGTGCAGCGATGGACTTTTTAATGAGCTCGCTGATGACGAGATTTTAAAGATTATCGAGTCGTACCGCGGAAATGATGAGGGGGCCGCGCGAGCTTTGGTGGATGCGGCTAACGCGCGAGGCGGACGCGATAATATTACCGTGGTCATTGTTCGGTAGCAGAATCATTGACCAAAAGGTTACATACTGATATATAAAATTATTTGTGTTTGTTGGAAGGATTCTGAGAGGGAACCTTGAAACTTCGTCTTATCGTTACAATTATGTTAATTTTACTGGGGTTGTTTCCGTTGCCTTGTATGGGACAGGAGGGGGATGGCCAGGTTGAAGAAAAGCTGTATAATTTTGACGATATGTTGATTGACGGTGCCTTCAGAGATCCTCAGGGTATGTTTGAGCGTGCCCGTGCAGAAGCAGAGTTTGAAGGTGTGCTGAAGCTTGAGCGAAGTTTTATGCCTCGTGTGGAAGACAGCGCGCAGGAATTGTCTATGCGTCCGTAGAACGGTTCGTCCATGGATATCGCAGGAGTGTTTGAATGAAGATTATATGCAGTGGTTGTGGAGCGCCGCACTGGTTGTCGGATATGCAGGTTTCCAATGGGGGCTGTAATGTCGTTTGTCCGCGTTGTTCGACATCAAATTATGCTGATGCATCCATGATTGATCCGAGCAGTCGTGAGCCGCGTTGGTATTATGCATTTAATGATGATACGGTAGGTCCGTTATCCACCCAGGATATTGAATTCAGTCTCCAGAATGGTCAGATTTCGCTGGATTCTTATGTCTGGTGTGAAGGTTTTGCGGACTGGATGTCGCTTGGTGCTGTGGCTGAATTAGACTATTTGGCATCTCCTGTTCAAGGTTCGCCTGCGGGTGGAGAGGAGGCCACGCGAGTTGCTGGTGGCGGTGGTATTGGATTTGGTGCTTTTGGTGGTGGCGGTGAGGAAACTGCTGCGATTGATTTGTCCGAATTCCAGGGAGGTTACAGTCCGTTTGATCAGCAATCCGGCGGGATTATGGGTATGGACGGTCAAGCGGCTGTTGATGATGAACCCATGATGGATATGGGGCCTGTGACGAATGCAGCTAATGAGCTTGTGGGCGCGCGCAGTGAAAACTCTGTTCTTTTCAGCTTGAGCAGTCTTCAGGCTGTGAGTATGGCTCCTGAGGCTTCTTCAGGTCCCGCGGTTCCGGTGACGGCTGGTGGCGGTGCAGGTCTTATCGATGTGAAGGCATTGGCTTCGTCAAGTGCGCCGCGTCGTCGTGCCAATGAAGTTGTTGACAGCTTTGGTGGCAGCAATATTCCGATGGCAACTGTTTTGCCGCTCGGTAATAAAGCTGAAGCTGAAGGTACCAAGAGAATCGCCATTATTGGTGGTATTATAGGTATTGTTGCTATCGTTTTGATTATTGCTGTTGTTGTTGCCATGACTGGCGGCAAAGATGAACCCGTGCAGGCTGCAAATGTTCAGGCCGGTGCCGGTGCCGACGATCTTGGTGTGGAAAGCGAAACAGCAAAAGAAATGGCCAAATTAAAGGCTGAAATAGAAGCCGCAGAGGCTAAAGCCAAGAAAGCTGAAGAAGAGAAGAAAGTCGTTGAAGAAGAGAAGAAAGCCGCCGAAGCTGCCGCCGAAGCTGCTGCCGCTGCTGAAGAAGAAAAGGCTGCTGAAGAAGAAAAGGCTGTAGCTAAAGAAGAAAAGAAAACTGAAACAAAGAAAACGACAACAGCTACCAAAAAAGCAGATGCAGGTACGACGGCTAAGAAGACCGAAACGGTTGCAAAGGCCGAAGCTCCGAAGAAAACTGAAACGAAAAAAGCTGCAGCAGCACCCGCTGCTGGTGGCAATGATTTAACCAAGAGCGAAATCAGCAGCGTGATTCGTGGCGTGGGTGCTCAGATCAGAACATGCAGCCGTGGTTCCGCAACAAAGGGTAAGATGGAAGTATCGTTTACCATTAAGGGTGATGGCCGCGTTTCTGGTGCTCGCGTTGTAACCCCCAGCTTTGCTAATACGCCGACGGCATCCTGCGTTCTCAAGGTCGTCAATGGCATGAAGTTCCGTGCTGC
>JAGBXG010000455.1 GCA_017629415.1 Pseudomonadota bacterium
TTCCTTGCCCGATAAATTGACCGACTGTACCAGCCGTGATCCCTCTAAATGCGAACTGTTCATCGTCGAAGGGGACTCCGCAGGCGGCACCGCAAAATCCGGTCGCGATAATACATTCCAGGCTATCCTGCCCCTGCGCGGTAAAATCTTAAACGTTGAAAAAGTCCGCCTCGAACGCGTACTCAATTCTGAAACCATCGGCAATATCTTCAAAGCACTCGGCACAGGTATCGGAAACGATTTCAAAATCGAAAAACTCAGATACCATCGCATCATCATCATGACAGACGCCGACGTCGACGGCTCACATATCCGTACCCTGCTGCTTGCGTTTTTCTTCCGTCAAATGCCACACCTCATCCACAATGGATTCGTGTACATCGCACAACCCCCATTGTTCAAAGTCGAAAAAAATAACAAAAGCCGTTATCTCAAAGACGAAAAAGCACTCGACGACTATTTGCTCAGCTGCGCCGTCTCAAGCGGACATATCGTTGCATACGATAACTCCGAAATCCGAGATGATGAACTGCTCAATATCTTCCACTCCATCCTCTTCTATAATCAATATCTGCCTAAAGTCGCCGGCGACAGCGATACACGCATTGTCGATGCACTCGTCAAAGACATGCACCTCACCGATGACGATTTTGCCAACGCCGAGACTCTCCAGGCACGCATGACTGAACTTGCAGAAATCTTAAACAAACGACATTTAGATACCATCTTTGTCGTGCCGGATATTATTCAAGGCGCAGACGGTAAATTCTATACCGAATGGTTCACACGCCAATGCTCGGCTTTAAAAAAGACAAAACTCAGTGCCGACTTCATTCACAAAGCAAGTTTCCAAAAATTGTTCAATACCTACCAATCCGTCACTCAAAGACTCGGCGATCACTTTACCTATATGGCTGACGCCAAAGCACCTAAAGAATTCACCGACATCGAAGCATTGCTGGCAACCGCGATGGATAACGGACGCTCAGGACACAAAATCCAACGCTATAAAGGTTTGGGTGAAATGAACGATGACCAGCTTTGGGAAACTACGATGGATCCCGAACAACGCATCCTCAAACAGGTTAAAGTTTCTGATGCCATCGAAGCGGATGCCGCATGTACATTGCTCATGGGCGATGTCGTCGAACCCAGACGCAATTTCATCATCGAAAATTCCGAAAAAGTCAGAAACCTCGATATCTAATTTTTCTTAATATTATCAAACACATACAAAGGCGAATGAAGATTCATTCGCCTTTTCTTTTGAAACCGATTTGTTAAAGCCCCCTGCAATCGCTGCCCGCAACACCCGCAGGGGCTTCGCCCCGAACCCCATTGAGGCTCCGCCTCAAATTCCACCAAAGGACTCCGTCCTTTGAAATCCTGCCAAGGGGCATTGCCCCTTGGAACCCATTTTATTTTGTGCGTTTATCGTAAGTTTGCAGGAGCATGCTGGCACACATACGCCGTGGGGCTAAGCCCCACAAACTACGACTCTGATTCTTGCCGCGTGATCATCATTTGATAGTTTGCCTGCATCTTATCCATATAACGTTTTCGGCGGCGGTAAGCCAATGCTCTTTCCGCAGGTGACCCTGACATACAGCTTAAGCAGCATTGCACTCCAGATGCATTATTTTCTTTGATGTGTTTCCAAAAAGTCAGCCTTTCTTTTTTTTCGTACATGACATCAGGAGCCATTGCCCAGGGATTGCCGTCAAAAACGCCACTCTGCGGCATGCCATCTGTAGAAAATACTTCACACATGCGTTCATGATGGACTGTGTGCATGCCATGATTTAATGCTGCAGCATGATAACGACGCAATCGAGAATTCAACTGAAGCCATAAATAAGTCGATGCCTGAGCCCCTCTTGAGGGATCAAATTGTCTCAAAGCTTCCAGCGCGATAACCCACCCTTCTCCTTCCAATTCTGCCATTCGGTCTTCGCATAAATAAGGACCTAATACCTGAGCAGATATCGAGCGAATGAGCCTCAAAACCGTTTCATACTGAATATGACAGCGTTCAAAAATCGGATCGTTCATTTGACCACTCCATAAAAAAAGCAAGGCGTTATTGCCTTGCTTATTAATTGGGTCAATTTTTCAAAAAACGGTCAATTTTTTTCTGCCCATGCTATTTTTTTACGCACAGAATATTAAAATCTGCGTAACTCATGTTTCATGCGTTCAATATCATCCGCATTACGCTTGATCTGACGATCCAAGGCATCAATTCTACCTGTGGAACGCACACAATTTCTGCGAAGAGCCGGATGCATACGCATACACATGTTGTAAGCATGATCAGCTTCGCGAATAGCTTCATTGCGCTCACTCACAAGCTTTGCATTACGCGCCATCAACACATTAATTTCTTTCTCCAGTTCAGCTCTGCGATGCATAAGAGGGGGCGGAACAGGATGCGGTTTCACATGGTGCGGCGGAACAGGCTTCGCATGATGTACAGGAGGCGGAGGCGGTAATGGCTTAGCATGGGGTTTGGGCGGATGATGAGCAGGCTTTGCATGCTGCGGACCATGTTTGCCAGGACGACGATCATCACAGAATTTATGACAACCCGGCTTATCACATTTAATTTGGCCATTCCCCTGACGACATTCACGTGGAACAGGCGGACCAGCAATGGCACTGACAGGAACCATGAATCCACCAGACAAACCAACAGCTAAAAGAAAATGCGAAATTTTCATAAAACCCTCTCAAATCACAAATGTTCTCAATTATTCTTACAACGACACTTACGCGTAAGACGTTCAAATTCATCAAAGCAACAGGCATGCCAAATTTCCAAATATCACAAACTCTCAATCATGAATGTGTAGATGCAAATTTTTGCATACATATCAGTCAAAGGCAGCAGCTGCCAGCAGCTACTGCCTAAAATACTCAGACCATCGCTTTTAATTATCTGCAAACGCTTTCGCAATATTTCTTCTGAGTCATACAAACGCTTTTAGGTCCTTTACAATGCTTCATGACATCATCACACTGTCTGCACTGCTGATGATGTTTAGCATCATGCTTCGGTCCAGGATGAGGTGCCGCATGCTGAGGACCAGGTTTCGGTCCGGGATGAGGTGCCGCATGCTGAGGACCAGGTTTCGGTCCGGGTTTTGCATGATTGTTATGTCCCTTGCCAGGATGGCGATCATCATCACAGAATTTATGACAACCCGGTTTGTCACATTTGATTTTGCCATTCCCCTGACGGCATTCATGCGGAACGGGCTGTGCCATCGCTGCTGCAGGCACCATCAAACCAAAAGAAAGACCAACGGCTAACAATAAATGCGATGCTTTCATAATGCTTCTCCTTATGCACTTCATAAAACAAAATTAAATAGCAAAACTCTCTATCACCATACCTGTTATCGTATGGCATTTAGAGTTAGTGCAAAACTTATGCCTACTTAAACATATTTGAATCGAACTATGCTTTGGAATGATCTGTCCGCTGAATTTGCAGTAATAAACCAGATTTATCTGACTTCAAACAAATCTGTGCAATACCGCCAGTTTTCAGCTCACCAAACAAAATCTCTTCTGATAAAGGCACTGAAAGCTCTTTTTGAATCAAACGCGACATAGGTCTTGCCCCATATCTTTGATCATAACCATGTTCAGCCAGCCACTCACAAGCTTCAACGGTCAACTCAAGTTTCACACCTTTCTCAGAAAGCTGCATCTCAAGTTCATGCACTAATTTAGTGACAATTTGCCCCATCGTTTCTTGTGATAAGGCATTAAACATCACAATATCGTCTAAACGATTCCGAAATTCCGGAGAAAACGTTTTTTCGATATCTTTCATCCCCATGCTGACATCGATTTCTTGACCAAAACCAATGCGCATACGGCTCATCGCGTCGCTGCCGGCATTCGATGTCATGATTAAAATGACATGACGGAAATCGGCTGTTTTGCCCGTATTATCAGTCAATTTTGCCACATCCATCACTTGAAGCAGCAAATCATATATACTGGCATGGGCTTTCTCAATTTCATCTAATAATAAAACACAATTGGGCTTTGTCCGAATCGCTTCTGTGAGCAAACCACCGCGTTCATAGCCCACATACCCCGGTGCCGAACCAATAAACTTCGAAACCGTATATTCCTCACGGTATTCGCTCATATCAAAACGCACAAACGGCAAATCAAGAACTTCTGCTAACCGGCGCGCGACTTCGGTTTTACCAACCCCCGTAGGACCGGCAAATAAAAGACATGCCACAGGCTTTTGAGGCGAACGAATCCCCGCACGAGAAAGTTTAACAAGACGAATCACTGACTCTATGGCCGGATTTTGACCAAAAACAAGGCCTTTCATCCGATCTTCGGCTGTTTTCAGCTTTGAACTCTCGTCCGAAGACACCTGAAGATCGGGAATACGTGCAATGTTTGCCACAATCGTCTCTATCTGTGGCACATCGATAGTCGTCAGCTGCTCACCAACAGGCAGCATACGGTTTGCCGCACCTGCTTCGTCAATCACATCAATCGCTTTATCGGGAAAACGGCGTTCGGGCATAAATCGCCCTGAAAGCTTAACTGCTTCATTCAAGGCTTCAGGCGTGTAACTCACATCGTGAAATTCTTCATAATGCTCAGCAATTTCTTTCAAAATGCGGCATGTCGTCTCTTCACTTGGCTCTTCAACATCCAACTTGTGAAAACGACGAATCAAAGCCGTGTCCGCTGACAATGCTCGACGAAAATCCTCATACGTCGTCGTGCCAATCAAACGCATGCTGCCTTTGGCCAACTCAGGCTTCAAAAGTGCTAATATTTCCTGAGAACCCGTCGATTTTTCGACACCAGCGGCACTATGCAATTCATCAATGAACAAAATCGCCTTTTTGCGGCGCTTAACATATTGAATAATCGCCTTAAGCCGAGCCTCCATTTCACCGCGAAACTTTGTCCCTGCCATCAAAGACGGAATATCGATGGCATAAATTTCAGCCCCACGCAAATCCTCAGGCACATCTTCTAAAGCAATACGTCTGGCCAATCCTTCGACAATCGCCGTTTTACCCACGCCAGCTTCACCCAAAATCAACACATTGCATTTGGTGCGTCGCAAAAGTGCCTGACAACAAATATTGATTTCACGATCACGACCGACAACAGGATCAATACGGCCATCTCGCGCCATCGTCACCAACCGCGAAACATAAGGCTTAATCTTGCGATATGCCGCACCCTCGCGAGTACGTTCCGGCGAAGATTCATCCTCCCCATCGCTATCATCCGCATCATCATCATCCATGTCATCGTATGCATCGATGTCATCGTCATCCATGTCATCATCTTCAAGTTCGATAGGCTCCAGCTTGCCATCTAATGAAATGATAAAATCCGCGCGTTGTTTATCCGTATCTCCGGTATTTTCAGATGCCCAGCGCATCAAATCCAGCGTTTTTAAATCTAATGCTTTAAATATGGCAGCAATAAACGAATCTTTTTCATGCGCCATCTGAATCAGAAAGTCGACTTCTCTTGGGAATGCACGTCCCGAACTCATCGCCTGCACCACGACGCGGCTGATCAGCTGTTTGACGCCGTCCGTGGGCTCCCCTAGCTGGTCTCGTGGGACAGAAGCCGGCGCAGTTTCAAGCGCTTCTTTAAAAAATCGCTCCAATTGCCCACAAACCACATCGCGAGAAACGCCTAAATCCTCGAGTACGGTCTTAATTTCATCTTCATTCAGTAAAATATAAAGCAAATGTTCGCTTGTCGTAAAATAATGACGCCGTTTCACGGCTTCCTGGTAAGCCTGATTGAATAATGCTTCTAACTGATGTGGTTCCATAAAAACTTAAAACAAATCAATGAAAGAAAAAATGAAATGGGCTCGCTTCCTCCAAAAGGCCCACGCCAAGAGAGAGAAGGTTTCACCACATTGTGGGTTCCAAGGGGCTCAGCCCCTTGGCGGGGTGTGGGGCAGAGCCCCAAGAAA
>JAGBXG010000456.1 GCA_017629415.1 Pseudomonadota bacterium
GCGTATGCGCACAGGGGCTGTAAGCCCCGAGCACATAGACGTGCGCCGCGCCCCGTATGCGAATAGGGGCGCAAATCCGCTATAAGCCTTGAAACATTAAAAAATAATCCATATAAAAGCCGCCGGTTTGATTCGCCAATCCCGGCGTTTTTTTTTGCTCTGAAAGAGGAAGGCACAATCATGTTGAAGAATCGCGCATTCTGGCTTGTTTGCTGTAGTTTGGCTGCATTTGCTGTAGGTTGCTCTGAGCCGAACAGCAATGAGAATGACAATCAAAATCAGACGGTTATGTGTGGACATTTAGTGTGTGCTGATTCACAGAAATGTGTGAATGGGGAGTGCAAGACACCATGCAGTGCAGATGCCGTTGATACGTGCGTTGGCAACGATGTCCAGGTTTGTGCGGGAGGATATTATACCACGATCACATGCTCAGCTGGATGCCTGGATGGGGAATGTGTTTGTACAGACGGAGCAAAACGCTGTGATAACGGCGGTATTTCGATTTGTTCGAATGGCGTTTGGGGGGCAGCCGTCGCTTGCCCGAACGGTTGTACTGCAGATGGGTGCATTCCTGACGATAACGGTGACAACGGCGACAATGGCAACAATGGCAATGACAACGGCGACAGCGGCAATGACAACAGCGACAACGGCAATGCTGGACAGGTGGAGTGCACTGAAAATGAAACCCTCAAAGACGGCAAATGGTATTGCGGTGATGTCATTTGCGAAGGCCGCGACAAAGATATTTCCTATTGCTCAGTGACACAGAAATGCGTTTTCTGGGACAGCTATTGTACGAAAAATGAGCATTGTGCCGAAGGTGAGGTTTGCAGTCCGACGACAAATCGCTGCATCAGTGCATGCAATGATGATGAACCTGCTGGCAATATTGTTCCGAACTGGAGTTTTGAGGAATGGGATGGAGAACGTCCGGCATATTGGTCGCATCATGACAATTACCAGGGTGTAACCATCATTCAGAAGTCGAATGATGCCAAAGCTTGTAACAGTGCTGTTCAGCTCATTAATACTACGAACAACAATGGCCGTCTTGAGAGTGAATTAGTGTCATTGCCTGAATTCAAGCTGCATCCGGATAAGGATAATAAAGAAAAATATAACTGCAGCCTTTGGAGTTTTGGTGAAGGCGGTACGTTGAATGTGAGCTATACGACGTTTGATGCTGACAAAAAAGAAATCACAAAGCATAAGAGTGTCGCAACCAAAGAAAGCATTTCCACGATTTATCGTCAAGAAACCTCCATTGAAATCAAAGTTGAGCCTGAAGCACGTTATATTCAATTCATGCTTGGCTTTAATCAGACATCTGAAGATGGCATTGTTGTCGATGCTTTCTCCTGCGTGCGCGCGCCCAATGTTTGTGATGACAAGACTTGCGGAGCTTGGGAAGCTTGTACAACGGCTAACAATGGCAAGTGCCTGCCGCTGAGTGGCAGATGCAGTTCAGATACGGATTGCAACAGCTCGTATGAAGAATGCAATATGGAAACACATGTTTGTGTCGGTGTTGAGGGCAAATGTGCGACATCGCAGGATTGTCCGGGGGCATTAGAAGGTACAGCCATGTGTAATGAAAACCATGAATGTGTTGCCGGCGATCCTTGTGCCAATGTCGATTGCAAGAAAGACTGGCTTGAGTGTAAAGCCGGTGCCTGTATGTTGAAAGAAGGTCGTTGCTGGAATACTGCAGACTGCACGGATAAGAATAAGCCTGCTTGTTATGGGGATACGCATACTTGTGTCGATATTTCCACAACATATCAGGTTGAAAATGCGACCCAATGCCGTGTGACGGGGTATAATAAAGAAACCAAGGCTTGTCCTGTGAACATCGTCCCGAATGGTGGTTTTGAGGCTTGGGAAGAAGTTCAGCTTGGGGCATCGGCATCAAGTGTATTTACGTTGCCAGTCAGCTGGTATGGTTTAGAATTTGAGGTGGCTCCTGAACGTTTTGCAACTGAAATCGATGCCAATGCTATCAAGCCTTATACCACCAACGTTCACAGCGGTGAAAAGGCACTTCAGGTTGTCTATACAAAGGATAAAGCGGAACGTTTTACTTCGGAAGGATTTGACGTTCCCAGCGGATCTTATGATTGTTATTACTGGGTACGCGGTAAAGGCGATGTCCGCATTCATTCCTTCAGCTCGAGAGGGGAACAGGAAAAATCGGATTTCGTGTCCGTAGATACAAATGAGTGGGAACGTCATCCATTCTATATCAAGAATATGGCAACAGCGATGCGTTTGATCTTCTATGTCAGCCATACCGATGCAGGCAAAGACCATATTCAGATTGACGATGTCGTGTGTACCGAACGCGTATTTTAATCTTAATCATCCAATTGGTTTTGAGGCTTGCTTATGGCGTGTCGACGACACGCCATTACGTGCGCTTTGCCGGCTGGCTATTTCATGAGCCAAATACGCCGCCGGCTGTTTTTTATTTTTGAGGGGGCAAGCCCCCTGCGGCGCTATTGGCTTGTCGCCAATACGCGCCTACCCCCAAGGCAAGATCGCGAGAAACTGATTGCTTATGGCTGAGCTGGAACAGCGTCAATGTACAGTTTGATAAAATAGTTTAATAGGTTTGCAATATTTTTATAATCAAGCGTATTTTGGACTCTGATAACAAGTTGTGATTGGGTTTTCATATTTTCTATATTTTGGAAAATTTCCCGTTCTTTATTTTGCAACATCATTCTTTTGGCTGGATGCATATGGCGATAATCTAAATTTCCGTTTTGTAATTCACAAGGAAAATAGGGTTCATTATTTCCAGAAGAACTATTGTAAGACTGGATCATGTTTTCTCTGAGGACGTGATAAGGCATTGGCAGTTCTAATAGAGATAATGTGTATAAATTTAAATGATTGGGTGAACTGGTATCAAGTAAATCATTCGTTTGAATGGTTTGAAGCTCCAAAGAACTTACAATTGTCATGAATGGATTTAAATTATTCCAATATCGGGGTTGTATGTGGCCTCTAGCTATTTTTATGCAGCTGTCTTCAAAATATATCCATGTAGAAGTTGAACATGAAATAATATAATACATGGATGCGCAGATAAAAGATATGAATAGAATAAAAATAAGAGATATGAAAAACCAGCTGGGTTTATCGATGAAGACGATGGCGATACAGGTCGCACAGATCCCCATCATGCTAAATAACAATACGCCAATACAAGCAGGCAGGGGTTCTGTATTTTGTATTCTTAGGAGCGGTAGACCTTGATGCTGAACCCAGCTGCAATATTTAGGCAGTGGTGTGTTTATCATGGTCTGATAAACAGAAATGCTATGATTTGTTTGGCCTGGATATGGATTTTGAGATTCATTTGCAGAAGATGCTGGCTGATCCCATGGTAAATTTTCGTCAGACAGTAATGAGTTAGGGGAATAAGACTGATTTGTCATGGGATTGTCCTTGAGAGAGCTTTTGGTTTTGTAAATTGGAGATCCGTAGTGTCAAACCTGCAACAGAATCTTGTATGTCATCGATTTCAAGGGAAGCATATTCAGAAAAAGCAAATATAAAAAATCGCCGCGTATGGCGTTAGCCATAGCGGCGGTTCAGGCGCGGTGTATGGCGTCAGCCATAGCCGCGCTCTCAAAAAAAAGATTAACCAACTTTGCGGCCAGGCTGGACAGCGGCGATAAATTCCACGCCTTTGTCGGCATAATCATCAATGATTCTGCGCATCATCCATTCGCTTGAGAACAGGACGATGAGGCGGTTTTCGATATCGCGCAGGCAAAGGGTGCCGCTGCGGCGCGACATTTCGGCCACATCGAGGTCACCTTCGATCCAGCGTGCATGCTGGTAGGGCAGGCCGTCAAAAGTGACGTTGACGTTGTATTCCGTTTGGAGACGGTTTTGAACGACATCGAATTGCAGTTTGCCGACGGCACCAAGAATGGGATCGCGCTGCATGCGTTCGAGATCGTAAAAGACTTGAACGGCACCTTCTTCTGAAAGTTCGTCGAGGCCTTTTTGGAGCTGTTTGCGTTTGAGGGGATCGCGCAAAACGACGCGGACGAAGTTTTCGGGGCTGAAACGCGGAATACCTTCGTAACGAATGGCTTTGCCCGTATGAAGCGTATCACCGATATGGAGCTGACCGGAGTCCCAAAGACCCACGATATCGCCGGCAAATGCCTCTTCGACGTTACTGCGTTCCTGAGCCATGAACATCAGGGATTTGGCAAGCGTCATTTTGGCACCCGTGCGTTGCAATGTGGCTTGCATACCGCGTTCAAAACGGCCCGAACAAATGCGGAAAAAGGCAATTCTGTCGCGGTGACGCGGATCCATGTTCGCCTGAATTTTAAATACAAATCCCGAAAATTCCTCGTCATCAGGCGCAACGACATCGCCATCGGCAGTCATGCGCTCGCGGGGAGCCGGCGCCAGATTGATAAACGCATCGAGGAACGGCTCGACACCAAAGTTTGTCAATGCACTGCCGAAAAAGACCGGACTGAGCTTGCCTGCCAAAAATTTCTCGCGATTAAAAGGCTCGCCGGCACCATCCAAAAGCTCCAGACCATCCTGAAGATCGCCATAAAGACGGTCGCCAAGTTCGTTTTTAAGCGCAGGATCGTCCAAACTGCCTTCAATGATAGGCACACGATTGGAACCGCCATCGGCACGTTCAAATTTGAGCAATTTTTGATTCCAACGATCGTAAACGCCCAAAAAGGCTTTACCCTGACCGACTGGCCATGTTGCCGGAGATGTCGGAATACCAAGAACTTCTTCGATTTCGGACAACAATTCGAGCGGATCACGGCCTTCGCGGTCCATCTTGTTAATAAATGTCACGATGGGAATACCGCGCATACGACAAACCTGGAACAATTTAATCGTCTGCGGCTCCACGCCCTTGACAGCATCGATCAACATGATAGCCGAGTCTGCCGCTGCCAGCGTGCGATACGTGTCTTCACTAAAGTCATTGTGACCCGGGGTGTCGAGCAAATTCATTTCGCAGCCTGCCCACTCAAAATGCATGACGGATGTCGAAATCGAAATGCCGCGTTCCTGTTCCATCGCCATCCAGTCACTGGTGGCATGCCGGTCGCTGCGGCGCGCTTTGACGGAACCTGCTGTATGTACGGCACCTCCGTAAAGCAAGAGTTTTTCTGTCAATGTCGTTTTACCGGCGTCAGGGTGCGAAATAATCGCAAACGTACGACGACGGCTGATGGCTTCGGTATGTTTCATGGTTTAACTTTTTATAAGGTGAAAGAATTTTGTTGTTGTGGAGTGAGGTATTGTAGGCCCCACTATCGCGCCTTTGGCGCGTTCTCCCCATGGAGGAGAAACCTGATTCGCTGACGCTCATCCAGGCCCCACTATCGCGCCTTTGGCGCGTTCTCCCCATAGGGGAGAAATAGATGCCCTTTGGGCATCATTTGCACTCGCCATTCATGGAGAGGGCGGCCGCGTAGCGGCATGGGGTGAGGTTAAAACACCGTTTTTTGCCGCCATGTTGATGTCAGTTCAAGGAAACAAGGCGCGAAGCGAAGGAGCGTACACACGGTACGTGACTGAGCTGAGCAACGCAGTTGACGAAGAAATGACGCAACAGGGCGAGCAAAAATCTTTTTTGCCGTCCAGTGGATGCAACTCCGAGGAAGCAAGAAGAGAGCGGAGGGAGCGTACACACGGTACGTGACCGACGCGAACGACGCTGCTGACGAAGGAGGTGCGCCACTGGGCGAGCAAAAAACTACACGAGTGTGTAGATATGCTGAATAGCTTCATCAAGCTTGTCGGCGTCTGTGCCGCCGGCCTGAGCGGCATTGGGACGGCCGCCGCCTTTACCGCCGACGATGGCTGCGCAAGTCCCGACGAGTTTACCGGCATGAATACCGGCTTTAACGGCTTTATCGGATGCGACGCAGGTCAGGGCTGGTTTGCCGTCGATGATGGCACCGATCATCGCAACGCCCACATCCATGCGATCGCGGAGCAAGTCACCGTAGGTCAATAAATCCTTACGATCGCGGACTTTGAGGGTTGCTGCATAGACGGCAACGCCGTTGGCAGAGTCTTTGCGTGTCGCGAGTATGCCGGCAAGTTCGGCTTGTGCGATGCGGAGGTTAGCTTGTTCGACTTCTTTTTCGAGGCGGCTGTTGGCTTGCTGAAGTTTTTCAATACGGGCGATGATCACGGAAGCATCACAATGCAAGGTCTTGGCGATTTCGTTCAAAAGTGCGCGTTCTTCGTTGAACAGTTTGCAAGCGCATTTGCATGTCACGCATTCGATGCGGCGCACGCCGGCAGCAATGGCGGATTCTGACACGATGCGGAAGGTATGGATATCGCGCGTGTTATCGACATGGATACCGCCGCACAATTCCGTGCTTTCGCCTTCGGCGACTTCGACGACGCGAACATTGGCGCCATATTTTTCACCGAAAATGGCCATAGCGCCCATGGCTTTGGCTTCATCGATGGGCACATTGGCATGTTTTTTCACGGGCAGACCGCGCATAATCACGCTGTTGACGCGTTCTTCGACAGCCGACAGTTCAGCGGGGGTCAAAGCGCGCGGGAAGGTGAAGTCAAAGCGAAAACGGTCGGGACGAACCAACGAACCAGCCTGATAGATTTCTTTGCTGACGATACTGCGCAAAGCAGCCTGCAGGAGGTGTGTGCATGTATGGTTGGCGGAAACTGCGGCACGGTATTCGGCATCGACTTCGGCGGTAAATTCACCGCGCATCACGTCTTCGGTCACAAAACCTTCGCTGACTTCGCATACATGGACGATGCCGCCTTCACCGCGAATCGTGTCAATAACATTGAAGACAAGCGAACCATCTTTGGCTGAAATCGTACCATGATCGCCGACTTCGCCGCCGCCTTCGGCATAGAACGGGGTTTTGCGAAGGATGATTTCGCAGATATCGCCGCTATGACGATAGCGCAGAACATCGGATTCTGCCTGAGCTGTCGTATAACCGACAAATTCGCAGGTCTGACCTTCGTGCAAAATGGTCCAAGGTTCGACGATGGCGGTATAGAATTTAGCCTTTTCGCTGGAACGCTGGCGTTGTTCGTTCAAGGCATCATTGAAGCCATCGGCATCGACGGTCATGTTGCGTTCTTCAGCCATGATTTGGGTCAAATCGAGCGGGAAGCCGTAAGTATCGTACAGAACGAAGGCATCGCGTCCGTCGATCACGCCATTCTTGGCTTTGCCGGCGACTTCTTCAAAGCGTGCAATACCGCGATCGAGCGTCGCAAAGAAACGTTCTTCTTCGATGCGGAGCACTTCCTGTGTCTGACGTGCCACGAGGGCAATTTCGGGATAAGCTGTCGAAAATGAATCGACAACGGCCTGAGAAACTTTGCAAAGGAACGGTTCACGGAAGCCCAACATACGGCCGAAACGCACAGCACGGCGCAAAATACGGCGCAAAACATAGCCACGGCCATCATTCGAGAATGGCTGACCTTCGCTGATAGCAAATGTCAGTGTACGGATATGGTCAGCAATAACGCGGTAAGCCGTCACATCTTCGGAAGCCAAAATTTCGGCTTGTGTCATATTTTTGCCCAACAGACGTGCAATCGATTCCAAAATATGACCGAACAAATCGGTTTCATAGACAGAATCCACGCCTTGAAGGATGCTCAAGATGCGTTCAAGGCCCATGCCGGTATCGACGCTGCACATTGGCAAACGCTTGAGTGAACCGTCTTCGGCACGTTCAAACTGCATAAAGACGTTATTCCAGACTTCCAAATAACGGTCTTCAGGGAAGCCCAAGCCCCACTGATTGGTGCCGTCCGGCTTGAGGTCGATATAAATTTCGGTGCAAGGACCGCAGGCACCCACGGGCCCCATGCTCCAGAAATTCTCTTCATCGCCTTTTTCGATATCGCCAAAACGCGCAATACGGTCTTCGGCAAGTCCAATTTCCTTGTGCCAGATATCAAACGCCTCATCGTCATCTTTATAAACGCTGACCACAAGTCGATCTGCAGGCAATCCGAGGTTAATGGTCAAGAAATCCCATGCCCAGCGGATGGCTTCTTTTTTAAAATAGTCACCGAATGACCAGTTGCCGAGCATTTCAAAAAACGTCAGATGGCGTCCATCCTTGCCGACTTCGTCGAGATCGTTATGTTTACCGCCGGCGCGGATGCATTTCTGAACGCTGGCAGCACGTTTGTAGCTGCGAACTTCGTTGCCCAAAAAGACTTCCTTAAACTGATTCATGCCGGCATTGGCAAAAAGCAGGGTTGGGTCATTGCGAGGAATGACTGGCGAGCTTGAGACCACTTCGTGATTCAAACCGGCAAAGTAATTCAAAAACATCTCTCTTAAAACGTCAGCTTTCACAGTATTTCTCCACGATATCAAAGCCAAATTCGGCTCAAATTCATGCCTTACCACGGCAAAAAATCACCGCTAAAAAACGCGGCGGGCGCTTGTATCATAAAGATAACAATATGGAACGTGTTGGTTCAATTTTTTTTGATGGATAAGGGGGCAGTGGCCCCCTACGGCGCTATGGCTCACGCCATACGCGCCTACCCCCACACCGGGGCGTTTCCCCGGGCCCCACCCAAGGGCGCTGCCCTTTGGAAAC
>JAGBXG010000457.1 GCA_017629415.1 Pseudomonadota bacterium
CACTCATTCTGTCTGCTTATGAATATCGCGGTTACGCCAAAGGGGCACGCGCCATCCATATGCGTTTGCTTCATATGTCTCCACCTGTGATAATGAACATCAAAAAGATTAGACGGCTGTATTTTCCGCTCAATTTTGGCCACCCCGTTCCGCTCTAATTTGGCCATGCGGATTATACCACAGGCGAGGTCATTTTGGACTGCAAAACGCGGTGGGATTCGCCGAGGAATGTGAACAAAAGTGTATCCTGTGCGAGGCGGTCTATGGCGGCATGAGCCATTTTTTCATCACGAGGATCGGTGAAGTCAGAGAGCCATTCTTTGATGGTGCGGTTGGATGTCAGGATAAGGCTTTTCTTTTCGTAGCAGTAGTCGGTGATGAAGTCGAAGAAGAGCTGGATGGTATCGGGATCACGTGGTGGGTAGCCGAATTCGTCGAGGATGATGAGATCGAGTTTGGCAAGGCGTTTTCGGAACTTGGCATCATTGTTGGCGGATGCCGTGCGCAAAGCCTGTATCAGATCGGGCATCCGGTAGAAGGCGACTTTTTTGAGGCGTTTGCACGCTTCGATGCCGAGGGCAATGGCGCAGTGAGTTTTGCCCGTGCCGGGCTTGCCATAGAGGAAGAGGTTGTATCGGTCGTTGACGAACTCGCATTCAGTGAAATAGGGAATAGCCACCGAGGTTGGGGCCTGAACTTCCGAGAAATCGAAATCGGCGAGCATTTTTAGTTCTGGGAAGTTTGCCTGTTTGATGTTGCGTTCGATGGCGAGAGCATCACGGCGCTCAATTTCGCCTTCAAGCAATTCGAGCAGAAAGTCACGCTCTTTACTTTTTTTACTCTGAACGGCCTCTACAAACGGCTCCCCCAGCCTGAGCCGTTTGCACCAAGAGACTGTTTGACTGGATGGTCTCGTCATAATGATCCTTGTCTGAATTGTAAGGATTGAGATTATACAATATCACGGCCCGTTTGGATTTGCACGGCACTGTCATACATGCCATGTTTCGCCTGTCACAATAGTCGGTCAGCACATCCGCCTGTGCCGCAGGACGCACTGACTTTAGAGCCATTTTTATATCATGCAAAATATCACTACTTTCGCCATCCACATATTCATTGTCGCTCTTTTTGATGCGTGCCCGTGGGCGTGCGGCCAAGGCTTCGGCATACATGGTCGGATCAATTGTTGTCGAACCTTTTTTATATGATCGACGATGTGTACAAATCAGTTCTCCAGTCAATTCATAGATTTCGACATCGAATGCGCCGACTTTCACGATGACATTCTTTCGTGGATGCCTGTCAGACACAGAATATCGGCAGCCTTTTACTTGTATGAGTGCGCATTTATCGGTTTTGTGTTGTTCAATCAGTCGGCAGTCAAAAGGCTTTTTCGGCAATGCAATACCCGCCTTGCGCTCGTTCTCAAACAATTCTGATTTCAGAACGCCTCGCAGGTAATGCTTTTCCGTTGCCGCGTCATTCATACATTTATCCAACAATTCTCGATTATATTCCCGTTCATCCTGTATATCTGGGCACGGCGAAAAGTATGCCTGACGCTTTGTATCATTGGCGTGTTCGACCGCGCCTTTTTCCCATCCGCTGGCCGGATTGCAGAATTTGTATTCAAAGCCGTACCATACCGCAAAATTCGCATATTCATTTGTTGGCACGGCATCCTTGCCCTTGCCGCCGACGATAAGGACGGCTGTGGAAGCATTATCAAATAATATATTCCGAGGCACAAAACCAATATATTCAAATATATTCCGCATCGCCTCAAACAAACATTGCTGATTCTCCGCTGGGAATATCTGCACGAACGACACGCCGCTTTTGACAAACGTCATCGTGAACTGATGCCCGTCCACGCGTCGTCCTCGCCGATAGTATTTCAGCTCGCAAAAGTCGATCTGCGCTTCTCCATAGTCATGTTCAAGTGGAATTCGTGCCAAGCGTGGCTCATTCGTCAAATCGCACCTGTTACGAACGAAATTATAAAAGGCGGTCTTTTTAACGGTCATTTCGGGATGGGCTGCACGGAAATCACGCAATGCCGCCTTTATCTTTCGGGACTGCTTGCCCATGTCTTTGTTGAGCAGCGCCTCAATTTCTTCTTTGTACGGGTCAAACATGGATGCCCGATGGTGTTTCACTCTCGCTTGATCCGGCAGTTTGTTCGCATACCGCCTCACAGTCCGCTCAGGAATCTTCAGCTTTTCGGCAATTACAGGATACGGCACTGGACACACCGAATGGCGTGATGACAGAATCTTCCGATGTTCCTCACGTGTGATTTTATGGTACTTCATGCCGCACCTCCATGTGCAAGTAGTATTGTCAGCCAGACCGTTCAGACAGTCAAAAACTGGCATTATCACTCGCCATGACTGGTTTGGATACCCCCTCAAATCATGTATGAAAATAGGAACATCGTTCGCAAATCTGCATCACACCTGCACTTGTCCACAATCCCAGGCATCTGTGAAAAATGCCTGTGGATAATCTGATGCGGCCAAAATATCCGAACATACTGGCGGTGCTTCGACATTGGGCTGTGGCCACTGACGAACGAGCATGATTTCGTGAACATGCATCCGTCCGGGCTTGCCAGCATAAGGGATGATCTCTGTTGCAAGCGGCATGGCGAGATTGACCAGTGGCGAGCCAGGGCACTCGAACAGGCACCAGTTGTTCCCGGTCTCGATGACGGCGCGTGAAAAAGCCTGTGCGTCTTCGATGCCGTCCGAATAGCTCTCTTGGTCTTTGCCATGATACGGTGGATCGAGCATGACAAACGCGCCGGAATTGACCACATAACGGGCTTCGCGGGCGTCCAGATGCTCATCGATAACGAGCAGGTCATCTGTCCATGCCAAGCACCGTTTGACATCGACACACGCTGTGGTGGGCACTTTGTTTCGGATACTCGATTTCTTATTGAGCCAGCTCCACGCGGTCTGGCTGTCGGTAGCCGTTTCAACGATGGCCACGGCTCTTTTCTGCACATCCGCGAGCGTTTCTTCGCCGTAAGCACCAACCTCATGAAGCTCGTGCAGAACGGTTATATCCTTTCCCCGAAGCTCGGCAAGGGGCGTTGCCGTCTGCA
>JAGBXG010000055.1 GCA_017629415.1 Pseudomonadota bacterium
ATGATCGGTTCATGAAAATCGGTATCATTGCCCGCCGAATAGCCGTAAGGCACCACCTTGATCGCATCAAACAATGCGCGCTTGCCTGCATTCGAAGCATCCAAGCCTTTCAAGCTGTTCGTCTGACGCACGTATTGTATCGCACCTGCTTTCAGCTCGTAATTGCCGAGGCTAACCCAAGAAGTCAGACCGTCTGTTTCGACTGTCGGAGAGTAAATACGGCCACCGGCAAGAATTTCGTAACGTGCCGTATCGGCAACTTTGCCAACTTCGTCTTCAATATAGGCATAAATGGTATATTTGCCGCTTTGGGTCACGTTCAAATACCACGTACCCACCGCACTGGCATCGCCCTCTTTCAGATAAGCATAATACAGATGATCATCGTAACCGCCCACGCCTGAAAGCTCAGACCAGTTGCCGTTATCGCGCACAAAGCAGGCATCAAAATCGTCGATAATCGTCGAAGGACGGCCATCAATTTCGGTCAAACAAAGTGACGGCATGGTTTCATCCCCGGGTTCCGAAGGTTCGGACCCCGAGGCAATGCAAGCACCGTTCGTACAGGCCAATCCCGAATTGCAAGCCACTTCCGGCGACCATTCCAAGCAGTCATCATCGTCAAACTGACCACATTCTTTGTATCCATCTTCGGAAGCACATTCGCGCATGCCTTCAGCTTCACATGCATTTGTGCAAGCCGCTGCCTGTGCCTGACATGTTCCGTTGCTGCAGACTTCATGCTCGCCACAAGGCTCAACCGCTGACCATTCAAAACAGCCGTCGCCATTGGCATCGCCGCACGTCCGAATGCCATTGCCCGAACATTCCACAAGGCCTTCAGCAGCACATGCATCATCGCAAAGCACGGCATCTTCAAATTTCAAAGCGTCAAACACTACGCGCTTTCCATTGGCATCCGTATAGGCTTCGCCCGTCAAATCCGAAAGTTTGACCCATTGATCGCCGCCTTTGGCAAATTCAAACCGTCCCAGCGATACCCAGCCGGAAACGCCGCTTAAATCCTTAACAACTTTCGTTTCAACGCCTTTGGCTCGCACGGTATAAGGTGCTTTGGCACTCAAAGCCCCCACGCCAGCCGCCACATAAGCAAAGATTTCATACACGCCGGGACGCGTCACATTGACCTTCCATGTCCCCACACATTCTTCATCACGATTGCCCGTGTAAGCAAAATAAAGATGACCGTCATGCCCCGTATCCACGGCTTTCCATGAATCGGAATTCGACCGTGAAAAACAGCCGTCTTCATCGTCAATAATCACGCCGGATGCATCCAGTTCTGTCGAACAGGTGTCACCGCTTTTGATACAGGAACCTTCGGCTTTCACAATTTCGATATCATCGCCATAGAAAAACTTCAGAATCTCGCGCCATTGCCAGCCTTTGGCTCCCAGGCATGTGGAACCGTTCTGCCCCATGCAGCCGCGGTTCACTTTAAACGTTTTGGCCACATAACCCAGCGTCGTCTGACGGAAACCGGTGCTCGTATAATCGGTTTTGCTCGTATTGACCGGCGTCCCCGACAAACCATAATTATAAGTCACATATTTCTGGTGATACACCCATCCATCTTTTGTCGAGGTTTCGGCAGGATAGTCGGGAAAACGGCAGTCTTCATTCAAATATTGCTGCTTGGCACCTGCCACGAAAAAACCGCATACTTGCGTGCCCTGATACTGAAGAACGACACCGGATGTATCGTCTGCCGCCGCCTGCATTTTCGCAAATTGCGCAGCACTGGGGGCACGACTGGGACAGCTGTAAACCTGATCGCTCGTGCCATCGTCAAGCTGAGCACCCGTGCCAAGCTTGTAATAGGCGTACGTGCGAGCCGCAACAGCCTGGACGCGAAGCCCCTGCTCGTTTGAACCGCCGTTTTCGCAGTGTACGACGTTCGGCACATAATCCGTTTCCATATCTACAGTGCCCACACCCTTGACATTGGCCTGACAGTAAGCCTGCAACGGAGCTCGCGATACAGAAAACTCCGGATTTACGCCATAATCACTTGAACAAAGGCCGTCTTCACATTCCGTGCCGCAGCCCATCATGCCGGCTGCCAAAATCAAACAGCATCCCAAAATTCTCATCTGTTTCATCACGCGTCTCCCACTCATAAAAAGAGAAATACACAACTTCTACATTTTACCACATTTTCCCACCTCCCTCATGTCTTTTCACACACGTTTCAAAGCTTATTTCGATGACATACCTTTGCTAATTGAAACTTCCCTATGATATAATGTTGTCTTGGATCATGCCTCAGCACATCCCATGAAAAATTATGACGCTTAAAGATTTTCTCAAAAAACTTAAACGCATTGAATTCCGAACAAAAGCTAAATCGCAAGAAGCGATTGCCGGTTCTTATCATTCCGCATTCAAAGGCAGAGGCATGCTCTTTAGCGAATGCAAACCCTACGAAGAAGGCGACGATGTCAGATATATCGACTGGCACGCCAGCGCGCGCCAGCAAGGCATCTTCGTCAAACAGTTCATCGAAGAAAGAGAACTGAGCGTCTGCATCATACTCGATCTCTCAAAACCCATGAGATTCGGCTCCGCCGGCATGACAAAAGCTGAAACCGCCATCGAAGCCATGTCCATTATCGCCTTTTCCGCACTCCAGAATAACGATAAAGTCGGACTCTTCATGTTCAATGAAACCGGCATGAAATTTATCCCCCAGCTCAAAGGCAAAAATAATATCATCCGACTCATCATCGAAGCCCTGAAGTTCAACCCGGAACCCGGCACCAACCGCCTCAACGATGTGCTCGCAAAAGCTATCACTTTGATGAAAAGAAAAAGCCTCTTTTTCATCATCAGTGACTTCATCCGCCCAGATTACGAAACCACACTCAAACATCTCGCACATCGCCATGAGGTCATCCCCATCGTCATCACAGACCCCATGGAATTTCATATGCCAGATCTCGGGTTTGCGCTCCTCGAAGACGCTTCCTCCGGAAAACTCATCCTCGCAGATACCTCAGATCCCGACTACAGGGCTTTTCATAAAACCGAAGCTGAAACCAGACAGCAGGATCGAAATACCATATTCAAGAAAATAAACCTGCATTTCGTCCAAATTTCCACCCTCGAAGATATCCTCATGCCCATCACACGCGTTTTTGCCAGGAGATCCGGACATGTCTAAAACCGGTAAATCGCGTCAGCATAAACACCGATTTTTCTGGAACGCTGTATGCCTCATCCCACTTTGCTTCGCCAGTTATGCTCAGGCACAGCCCGTCAGCACTGCCCCGGAATGTCACATCGATATCCAACAGCTGCCCCCAGATCCCGATACCACGCATATCCTTAAATCCGTCAACTTCAAATATCATGTGACATACGACGAATCGTGCCATCTCCATGTCATACCTAAAGCAAACTCCCCCATGGAATGCGACGAACCTCTCATAAATATCAAACCGGCGCAGCTGCTTACACAATTCACTGCCGAAATCTCCGTACAATGCCATTTCAAACGACCCGGCTATTTCTTCTCTCCCCCCGTCGAGTTCGAAATCTCACAAGAAAATATTCAAACTCGGCAGATTCACACCCCAAACTTGCACCTCATCCACATACAACCCTATATCTCCACAGATGCAGGCACAAAACCTATTGAAGCCGAACTCCAGCTCAGCACCTGGAAACAAACCGGCGGTTATGCCTGGCTCATCTTTGCACTGCTCATTCTCGGTACACTGGCAATAACCTTCGGATACGCCAAATACTCCCGAAAAAAACAACCAACGATTGAACAGCTCCCCCCACCGCTTTCTCCATATCAAATTTTCCTCTCCGAAATCGATGCACTCCTGCCCATCACACCGGAAACTGTCCAAGAATATAAAAGCTATCACGACAGACTTTCAAACAGCCTCAGGCAATATCTGACCGCCAAAACAAATTTCGATGCCATGAGCTGTACCACAAAACAAATCGATGAAAATTTAACATCATTTAACCTCCCCAATAACCTCAAAACCGAAATCATCCGATTACTCAAACAATCCGATATCATCAAATTCACTCGCGATGTCCCAAGCCTGGCCGCAAATCTGACACTCCTCAGGGATACCTGCCTCTTGGCCGAAAACCTCGAACACTGGTTCCTCGAAAAAGAAAAACTTCAAACAGAAC
>JAGBXG010000458.1 GCA_017629415.1 Pseudomonadota bacterium
CTGGTGATGGTGGTGATCAGCCTGGTGATGGTGGCGATCAGCCTGGTGATGGCGGTGATCAGCCTGGTGATGGCGGCGATGAGCCAGGTGATGGCGGTGATGAGCCGGCAAAGTGTATCAGCCCTGACCAAGATGGCGATACGATTTCTGATGAGCTGGAAGGATGTACCGAAGCAGATGATAAAGATGGCGATACGATTCCAAACTGTTCAGATGATGACAGTGATGGTGATACTATTCCTGACAGTGTGGAAGCGGATACGAAGGGCTGTTCCGGTAATTTCCCTGGGAATACAGACAATGATGCCTATCCGAACTATCTTGATGACGATAGCGATGGAAATCGTATCCTTGATAAAGATGAAGGGGAGCCGAGTGTAGATACAGATAATGATACGGTTCCCGATTTCCTGGACGATGACGACGATGGGGATGGAGTATCAGACATTTTAGAGATCATGGGAATGCCTAACAGCGGTGATATCAATTTACCGGTGGGTCAGTTTTCCGGTGATTGCAATGGGGATGGTGTCTATGATGCTCAAGGAAATTCTAGTTCCCCCATTGATTGCGATTCAGATTTGATTCCTGACTATAAGGATAAAGACAGTGACGGCGATGGCATGCTGGATGCAGTAGAATATTACCATATTCTAGGTGAGTTCTATGCGCGTTATTCGCAAGATACGGATGGTAATGGTGTCAGTGATACGGATGAAGCAGGTGCAGATCCGAATCATCCTGTCGATACAGATGGGGATGGCGTACCCGATTTCTTGGACAACGATAATGACAATGATGGTTTGCCCGACAAGTATGAAGTATCGATAGGGTCTAATCCCAATGTTGAAGACAGTGATGGGGATAATGCCAGTGATCTTGTAGAAATTGGTGCGGGGACTGATCCCAACGATTCGAGTGTCAATCCGATGACAGAGGGGAACTTTGTATTTGTCGTGCCTTATAATGGCGAAGCCAGTCCGAAGAAGCAGGCATTGAGTTTTGCGACATCTATTCAGACTGTTGATATTTATTTTTCCATTGATCAAAGCGGATCGATGTCGGAAGAAATATCTACACTTCGTCAAAAAATACCTTCAATGATTAAAAATATGACATGTGCTGATCTTGGACGTGCATGTATTGAAAATATTGAGTGTGCCGATTTGAACGGTGGTAATGCGATTTGTGGCGAAAATGGACGATGCATTGTGGATCCTGCTGTTGGTTCAGATGGAAAAGGCTGTTTTGCTAATATGTGGACAGGAATTGGCTGGTGGGGAAATATCAATCGGTTTCAAAATGCCCTGTCTTTGCAGAGTGATCCCAATGCTACATCGAAGGCATTATCTAAAACCCCCAGTCTTGGTTCATCTGAAAACAATGTGCAGCCGCCTGCTTGTGCGGCAGATGGAAGTCAGTGCACGAACAATCCTCAATGTTCTACGGAATCAGGGCGTGTAGGATGTGTTGGCTATCGCAAGGATGCGATTAAGATTCATATTCTAGCGGGTGATGAGAAGAATGTTGACAGCACTGGATTTGCAGTCAAAGACGCGGGAAAAGTGGGTGCTTTGCTGAAAGAAAAGAAAATTCGTTATATTGGTCTATATGGTACAACTTCTGCTCGTGATTATGGGATTAAACAGGTTGCATGTGAAGCGGGTTCGTGTTCTTCAGGCGTGTGTGCTTCAAATTGTCAAAGCATTACGAGTACAGAGCTAGATAATCTTTTCTTAGCACAGATTAATAATGCGGATATTGAAGGCAAAACAATTGAAATGGTTCGTAATCTTGCGAAAACGATGAACTTGGAAATCACAACGGTTGCCGAAGATTTTGATGATGCCGAACATAAAGATGCTTCTAAACTGGTGAAGGCCATTAAATTAAATACGGAAGATATTGGCAAGGAAGTTCAGGGGCGTATTTGTACATCCGTCACTGGTGATGCGAAGGCTCCCTTTGAAGGTATTGCTGCATTGCCTCCTGGAACAACGGTTTGCTACGATGTGATTCCTGTGGATAATCAAACCTTGTTTAAGCCGACCGAGGAACCGCTGGTTTTGAAAGCTCGTATCAAGATTTTGGGTGATGGTTCTGTTTTGAATTCTGGTATTGCATATTTCGTTGTTCCGCCTGTTTATGAGGATAACAGCATTAACTAAGTGATTAGGAAGTTCCTCATGATATATTGGGCATGCCTTTGGGCATGCCTTTTTTTATTTTGTGTTCTTAGTTATGAAATATGATGAGATCTCGGGAATATCTGAATAAGACATGGGCGAGGTGTTGCGGGGCAGTCGCCCCGCAATGGGGGTAGCCGCGTATTTGCTTGCAAATAGCGGCGTAGGGGGCTTGCCCCCCACATGCATAAAAAGCAAGTATTCAGACAGGCCTTAGAGGAGGATGATTTTTATATATGTTTTTATCATTAATGATGTGTTAAGTCAGCTATGTTGTTATATTTATAATGTATTGTGTTTGTAGTTTGTAGATTTGTTTTAATGTGAAGTGATGGTTATTGTGTAAAATTTAATTTATATTTTATTTGTATGTAATAATAGATTAAGATGTCAATTTGTATTGAAGATTTAAAAAATTTGAGACGCACAAAGGGGGGTGCGTCTCATGCGATGATTTGGATAAGCTGCAGGCAGAATTTTAGAGTTAACGTCCTCGGTGCATGGTACGTTTATCCATTTTTATGATTGGTTTAGGCGGTTCTTCGAGCCAAAATTGGTACCATTGTTCGTTGTAAGCGCGCATTTTCATGGCACCGCTATTTTTGAGCAGATCGAGATTGTCCTGTGTAATTTTGTCACCAGGATTATCGACGAGTGCGCGGTTGAGGACTTTAATGGCTTCATCACGTTTTTTCATTTCGTTCAGGCACCAAGCATAAACGTTCCAAAGCAGGGGAACTTTTCGGCTGAATTTTACAGCTTTTTCAAAAGCTTTAATCATTTCATCCTCTTTTTTATTTTTAAAGAGGATGCATGCGTACATGGCTAGGGCGGTTCCTTGTTGAATGAAAACATTGGCGAGATAGGGTTCAGCTTCTTTAAAACGCTTTTGAATATAATAAATGGAGCCGATTTGTGCGTTGATTTGTTTATCGAGGAAAAGCATATAATTTTTATATTTATATGCTTTTTTCATTTCTTCGACGCATTTATCGAATAAATTTTTTCGAGCTTGTTCGCTGGGTAATTTGGGCAAATTTGCCATCATTTCTTGTGATTTCAGAATGATGGCTTGAACCGATTTAGAGGTACGTCGGTTAAGAATAATCATGGATATAGGGGCAACGATGAAGAATGGAATGATACCTGCCCAAATGGAATCCAGGAAACAAACGACGC